>NZ_JCACKS010000202.1:0-40611 GCF_059505505.1 Pelatocladus sp.
CATGATACAAAACCCTTAACTATACCATAAAATAATTTTGCAAGAGGTCTATTATAATATTCCACATATTTATGGTGCTTTGAATCTTGATGCTGTTTGGCAAGTGGTGGATTTTGAGTCTGTGGAGGATGGTAAATTTAGATTGCCACAAGAGGTTAAGGATTTGATATGAATAATCAAGAGTTGAATGTGGGTGAGTATGTAGATCAGATGGCTTTGTTGTTGGATTTACGGTTGAGAGATGAGTATAGGGATGGAGTTGTAGCTAATTTTGAGAGAATTAAAGTGATCGCTCAATTGGTAAATTCTTTTCCCATACCACAAGATATTGAACCAGCGCCAATATTTGAACCATGAATTTAGACTCTGCGGATGCTGTATCTATTGCTATAGCAGTGCGTGAAGGTAAAGTTAGCGCGGTGGAAGTGATGCAAGCAACTTTACAAAGAATTGCAGCACGAGATCGGGAACTCAATTGTTTTACCACTGTGACTGCTGATGCTGCTTTGGCTGATGCAGAAAGAATAGATCATGAAATTGCCCAGGGTAAAGATCCTGGTTTACTGGCTGGTGTACCTTTCGCTGTCAAAAATCTCTTTGATATTGCTGAGATTACAACTGTTGCCGGTGCAAAAATTAATACTGAAAACCCGCCAGCGACACAAGATGCAACGGCGGTATCGCGATTGAAACAAGCGGGTGGAATACTTGTAGGCGCGTTGAATATGGATGAGTACGCTTACGGGTTTGTGACGGAAAACTTTCATTACGGCGCGACTCATAATCCTCATGATTTACGGCGAGTTGCGGGTGGTTCATCGGGTGGTTCAGCAGCAGCAGTTGCAGCTGGGTTAGTTCCACTAACGTTAGGTTCTGATACAAATGGTTCAATTCGTGTACCTGCTGCTTTATGTGGCGTTTTTGGTTTCAAACCAACTTATGGCAGATTGTCACGTGCTGGTGTAGCTTTATTTTCGAGCAGTTTTGATCATATCGGCCCTTTTGCACGTTCAGTACAGGATATCGCCACAGCTTTTGATGTGTTGCAAGGGGAAGATGAACGCGATCCGGTTTGTACTAAACGTCCTCCCGTAGAGACGCGAAATTTATTATTAAAAAATATCGATGGGATTAAAATTGCGATCGCAGCTGATTATTTCCGTAAAGGGGCTAATCCTGAAGCTTTAGCAGCAGTACAAAAAGTTGCCGATGCTTTGTGTGTGAGTGAGTATATCACTATACCAGAAGCCCATCGCGCGCGCGCCGCCGCATTTGTAATTACCGCTTGCGAGGGAGCAAATTTACATTTGGAAAAGTTGCGTCAGCGTCCCCAAGATTTTGATCCAGCCACACGCGATCGCTTTCTTGCAGGTGCATTAATTCCTAGTCACTGGTATATCCAAGCACAGCGCTTTAGAAAATGGTTTCGCGATCGAGTACGAGAAATATTTGAAAAAGTTGATATTATTATTGCCCCAACTACGCCTATTTCTGCACCGTTAATTGGTCAACAAACGATGATTTTAGATGGAGAAGAAATTCTTGTTCGTCCCCATTTAGGATTATTTACTCAGCCATTATCATTTATTGGTTTACCTGTTTTATCAGTACCAATTCAACGTGCAAATGCTTTACCTTTAGGAGTGCAATTAATAGCTGCACCTGATCAGGAAGCATTAATTTTACGCGTCGCCTCGATTTTAGAAGCAAAAGGTATAATCTCTGCGTCCGTCGTCTCATAGGGAGATCCAGAAAATAAAATGTCCCGCCCTCGCTAAAGTCTGCTTAAGCAGACTGCTTGATCTATTGGAGTCGTCTTCAGACGACTTGTGCTATGAGCAAAGGGTTTAAACCCTTTGCTTTGCGGAATTTTGAAAAAATTAGGATGCTCCCTTTTTCGCCTCCCTTAACTTGTTACGCACCAATGTGATACTATTACCTGAATGTTAGGGTGTAAGATGCCTCTTAACAATTACTCTCCAAAACATCTGACTTTCTCGATGAAGTTAGTCGCATCTACCTAAGTTTCAGCAAAATACGACAATAAAATTTTTCAGAACAAGCCTTCTGTTGGCATTTTATTTAACAATGCTCCTCATGATCTGAAGGTATGTAATTAGCATTGGGTGTATTGAACAAAAATTTTCTGAAAAAGTATTCATGACTTTTTCAGAAAACAGTTTTTCATCTGTTCCCTGTATTATTTATCACTCCAAGCACAAACAAAAATCTCACATCAATAATTTATTGAATAGGAACATAGTTTCATGACAATTTTCAACAAGTTATCAATGATGACTGCTGGAGCCATATTAACTGCTTTGGGAACAATTGCTACATCATCATCTGTTCATGCTGCTACAACTTTCTTTGGCCCTGGTCCTTACCAAAGCTTCAATGACAGTCCTTTGAAAGGAGGCGACTATTCTTACTTTTATCTTGAGGATTTTGAGGATGGCGTTTTGAATACACCAGGGGTCACATCTTCCAATGGACAAGTAAAAGGGCCTGAATCATTGAGAGATTCTGTTGACGCTGATGATGGCTTAATTGATGGTAATGGCGTAAATGGCTACAGCTATTACTTAGCTGACAATAGTGTAACTTTCACCTTTGATCAGAATCTTCTCGGTTCGCTTCCAACTGATGCAGGTATCACTTGGACAGATAGCTTTCCCATTGGTGATGTCGTGTTTGAAGCCTTCAATGCTGACAATGTTTCTTTAGGGACAATTGTCGCCTCTTATCTTGGCGATGGTTCACTTGACGGAGGAACAGCAGAAGATCGCTTTTTCGGGGTGTTTAATACCGATGGCATTGCTGCGATTAAAATTAGTATGCCTAATAGCAATGACTGGGAAGTAGATCACTTGCAGTATGGTTTAAGTAATTCTAAACCCGTACCCGAACCAGTGAGTATATTAGGTTTACTGGCTGCTGGTGCAATTGGTGTATGTTTACGACAACGCCAACAAAAACTAGCTAGCAAACACAAAAGAATTATCTAGAGTATACATGCTAGCCTACCTAGCATGTATACTCTCTGAAATAACAGCGATCGCATCCCCAAGATTTCGGTTTTACCTAAAACAGCAATTCATCTCACACTGCACCTGTACCCAGGAAGCGTGTTTTGAAGTAGGGTGTGTTATGACGTAGGCTAACGCACCCAATATTATTTTTTTGTAAAAAATATCTTAATTTGATTCTGTTTTATGAGACTATGCTTATAGTCAAAATTGCAAAATTTTGGCTAATTTTGTGGCTGATTCAACAATAAAGAATCACCGATTAATTAATATATCAAGGGGTAATCTCGTGCATAGCAGAAGAATGCAGATGGTCATGGATAGGACTGCGATCGCGCTGTCAACTACGTGTGCAATCCATTGTCTGTTTTTACCAGTTTTGCTCATCATGCTTCCTGCACTAGCAACAACTTCTCTTGGTAGCGAAAACTTTCATCGTCTTATGCTGTGGTTTGCTTTTCCCGTCAGTGTGTTGGCGTTAACACAGGGGTGTCGTCGTCACAAAGATCGAATAGTGCTAACGGCTGGAATATTAGGGTTGGTACTTCTGACCACAACCGCAGTTTTTGGACATACTCTGCTAACAGAAGATGGTGAGCGTATTACTACGGTGTTAGGAGCAACAGCCTTGGCTTTTGGTCATATTCGTAACTATAGAATATGCAACAAAAATAAATGCAAAACTTGATACAAAATGACAGATAACTGATAATTTATAGGCAAAGCTGCTCTGGACATCAGTCGTAAAAGTCAGGCTTTGATTAAATCAAAAATGCGGATGAAAGGACTTGAACCTTCACACCTCTCGGTACTAGAACCTAAATCTAGCGCGTCTGCCAATTCCGCCACATCCGCATCAGCTTTTTATCGTAACATAACAAATACTCTATAGCAATAAAGTTTTTGTTGATGGCTGCTTGCTAGTTTTCCAAATAACATTGACAGAGCGTGACACTTCGTGTACAAACTCCGGCTTCCTGCCCAACAGTTTCCGCTTCGCGGTAAGTGAGAGGCTTCTTGCTGTTTTAGCTAAAAGCTGTAGGAGTAAGCCTTCAATTTGTGTGAAAATATTTTTACTTTTGATGATTTGTGAGAGAAACCATGACGATGCATCCGACTCTCCAACGTGCATTTGCTAACCACTGCGCCCTCAAAGTTATCAGTGGTTTGAATAATTTTGATACTGCCCGTGTGGCAGCTACTGTGAAAGCAGCACACCACGGTGGTGCGACTTTTGTTGATATTGCTGCTGATTCTGCCTTAGTAGAATTAGCTAAGGGCTTGACGAATCTACCTATTTGTGTATCTGCGGTAGAACCAGAAAAATTTTTGTCAGCAGTAACTGCTGGTGCGGATTTAATTGAAATTGGGAATTTTGATGCTTTCTACGCTCAAGGACGTAGATTTGAGGCTGAGGAAGTTTTAGCGCTAACTCACCAAACTCGCGCTTTACTGCCAGAAATTATGCTCTGTGTGACAGTTCCCCACATTCTCATGCTTGACGCGCAAGTACAACTGGCTGAGGAATTGGTAAAAGCTGGTGCTGACATCATCCAAACCGAAGGTGGTACTAGCAGCAACCCCACTCATGCTGGTACATTAGGCTTAATTGAAAAAGCCGCTCCTACATTGGCAGCAGCTTACGAAATTGCTCGTGCGGTATCTGTTCCAGTACTGTGTGCTTCCGGAATTTCTAATGTCACCGCACCATTAGCGATCGCTGCTGGTGCTGCTGGAGTTGGTGTCGGTTCCGCCATCAACCAACTCAACAGTGAAGTAGCCATGATTGCTGCTGTCCGTAGTTTGCTAGAAGCTTTAGAAATGAGTGTAGAGGTTAGAAACTAGGGATCGGGGATCGGGGAAAAGGGAAAGGAAATTGGGAATTGGGATCAAGAATTGAGAATAATTGTTTATTCTCTCTCTTATACTCCATGTCCCCCATGTCCCCAATACCTGATCCCCTTTCCCCAATCCCCTACGCCAAACAATCCTTGAGGCTATAAATTACCTGATCTTGTTGTTCCTCGGAAAGTTCTGGGAACATCGGTAAGGATAAAACCTCTTGGGATGCTTGTTCGGATATTGGTAGTTGTCCTGGTTGATAGTTCAAGCTTTGGTAAACTGGTTGTAAATGTAGAGGACGGGGATAGTAAATCATTGTATTTACCCCCTGTTCTTGTAATTGCTTGCCTACCCAGTCTCTTTTATTGTTGAGTACACGAATTGTGTATTGGTTCCAAACTCCTTCGCCACCATTTAATTCTTGGGGGGGAATGATACCGGGAACTTGATTGAGAAATTGTTGGTAACGAGATGCGATCGCTCGTCTTTTTTGATTCCAAATATCTAAATAACGCAGCTTAATTTGTAAAATAGCCGCTTGGATAGCATCCAAACGGCTATTAACACCTATTTCTTCGTGGATGTAGCGATTTTTTTGGCCATGCTCTTTTATTACCCTTAACTTAGCAGCAATTTCTGGATCATTAGTCGTTATCGCCCCGCCATCACCACAACCACCGAGATTTTTGGTAGGGTAGAAGCTAAAACAGCCGATGTGTCCTATACTTCCTACTCTTTGTTCACCCCAAGTTGCACCTGTAGATTGAGCGCAATCTTCAATCACTGTGAGATGATGAGCGTTAGCGATACTCATTAGTGCAGTCATATCCACAGGTTGTCCAAACAAGTGGACGGGGATAATCGCTTTAGTCTTGGGTGTGATCGCTGCTGCTACTTGTTGTAAATCTAAATTAAAAGTAGTTGCATCAATGTCAACGAAGACTGGTTTGGCCCCTACAGCATCAATCACCTCAGATGTAGCAATAAAAGTGAAAGGTGTTGTAATTACCTCATCATCTGCACCTATATTAAAAACTCTCAGTGCTAGATAAAGTGCATCCGTCCCGGAATTACAAGCCACACAATTACTGACATTATGATAAGCAGCAAACTGCCGCTCGAAGCTTCCAACTACTGGGCCACCGATATAACGACCAGAAGTTAAAACCTCTAAAACCGCAGTACTCACTTCTGCTTCAATTGAGGCGTATTGCTGTTTGATATCAAATGCAGGAATGGAATTTTGACTTTGAACCATAAGTTTATTATTTATCTCAAGATAGATGCCTACATGAAATTTTTACCCAGAGAACTTTGGAATTTACTGTTACAATCCATACGTTTTCTACAAGACAATACACTCAAGGGTTTTTACATAAATTATGGCGATGTTGCATAATTTGCTAATTTAAAATGTGTAACTCTTGAAATGTTTGTCATTGCTTGCCTAAACCCTAAGTCGAGTTTTGCATTTGGAATTTCAAATCCTTGAAGGCATCCATTTGTTTGGGTAAAAAGTAATATACATCAACACAAGATCCAATACATATAATGAAAGTTCCCAGTGGTTGTTAGTGGTTAGTGGTTTAGTGAATAGTGGATAGTGGTTAGTAGTCAACCAATCAACAACTAACAACTAACGTCAAAACCTATGCAGGAACTGATCAAATTAGATTTAGTTGATTTGGCTAGCGCCACAGCATTGATGGCTGTAATCATTGGTTTATCTGTTTGGGAAAATCTCGGATTAGAACTCAACCTAGTCCTTGGGACAGGGAGAACCATTTTACAACTAGTGGTATTGGGATACGTTTTAGATTTCATCTTTGCTTTTAACAATGCTTGGGCAGTTTTAGCGTTTTTAGTATTATTGCTGACAATTACGGCGATTGTCGCACGAAATCGCATTAGTCAAAAAATACCGCAAGTTTTGCCTTTAGTGTGGGTTTCCCTTTTACTTAGCACGATTGTGGCTATAGTTTATACTAATCTTGTGATAATTCAGCCAAATCGATGGTATGAACCACAATATATAATTCCTCTGGCGGGGATCATACTAGGTAATGCGATGAATGCAGCCGCGATCGCTGGTGAACGTCTTGTCAATACAATCAAAAACAGCCATCTAGAAATCGAAACTCATCTCAGTTTAGGTGCAACTCCCCAGCAGGCGATCGCCCAGTATCGCAAAGACGCCATTCGTGCTGGTTTAATTCCCACCATTAACCAAATGATGATTATTGGTTTAGTGACAATACCAGGATTTGTTGCTGGACAGATATTAAGTGGTGTAAGTCCCCTTGATGCTGCTTCTTACCAAATTGTAATTATGTTAATGACTGCCTTTACCAATTTGCTAACAATCATTTTGTTAACTAAGGGGTTGAGTCGTTTGTTTTTTAACTCCGCAGCGCAGTTGGTTAGATGAGGGGATTGGGGATTCTCCAGAGGAGACGCACTCGCATTCGGGGATCTGGATAAAGACAAGGGAGATATAGAAAATTAAACACTAAGATTGATTATGTAACTGTAGCTACCTGACCAAATCGCTTAAGAATTTGTAACACTATGTAAACTTCTTTGGCTGAAGTAAACGGGGCAAATATCCGTCATTTTGCTTTTCCCCAAGTTCTGGGAAAATTTCAGGTATATCCTTGTTTTTATCGTCTTTTTACTAACCACCAACAACTAACCATTTTTAGCTTGTTGGTATGTGTCCATGAATTTGGCTACCTTGAGCATCAAAGACAACCACTGCTAAATTAGCATTATCACTAATGATGTCTAGGGCTTGCTGTAAGCTTTGTAGGTGATTAGTAATATTAGCTACAGTATTCTTATCGGCTTGACTTAAGCTGCTGTTTAGGGCTTGTTCATACTCTGGAGTAATCCGAACAATTATTTCTCGGTCATTAATGGTATAATTGCAAACTCGAACTTCGCCAGAACAGGTTTTTTCTAAATCAGTTCGAGTTTGTTGTAAAGAGTTAGCAACTTGGAGTTTTGCTTGTGCTTGTTTAAGGGATGTTGAATAAGGTTGAATCAAAGTTTGAGCTTGAGTGTAGTACAAGCTATCTTGTTGGACTTGCTTAACAGTATTTAAAGCTTGGTTCCAGTATGTTACCGCAGCTTGCCATTGGTTTTGTTTTTCGTAGCGTTTGGCTTGTTCTGCGTTTTCAATGGCTTGTTTGTAGGTTTTGGCTGCTAGTTGTAGTTTAGTGGTGCGATCGCGTGCAGCTACGAGTTTGGGTTTATACTCTATCAGCAGTTTTTGTACTTCTGAGTATACAGAGCTAGTCTTAGGAATAATAGTCAAGGCATTAATTGCTACTTGCCAAGTCGATTGGACTTTTTGTAATTCTGGTAAGGTTCTAGCTGTGGTTTCTTGTTTGATGGCTACATTTGCAACATCTTTGGCTGCTGTTATTTTTTGTAACCATTTGTCTTCTACTTGCAATTGCTGATTTACAGTTCGCAATTTGGCACGATATGTCGCTAATCTTGGCTGCACCCATCCATAAAGTTCATTATTTGTACTAATCATTTCGATTGGTGCGATCGCTTGTCGCCAGAGATCTTGTCTAGCTTTTAGTTCTTCTAAATTATTTGCCGGGGTTTGGCTTTTTTGTGTCGCTAATGATGCTGCACTAAAGGCTTTGATGATTTTATTTATAGTTTCTGAATCCTTAGATAGATCAGTCGCTAGTGTCTCAGCTTTTTGGTAACGTGATGACCAACTGGGAATAGTTTTTAGCTTTGTGCTTGCTTCCACAAGTTGCTGTTGTAGTGTTGTTAATTCTGATTCAGATTTGGCATTGTATATTAATCGTTGCCATGATTTGCCTAGACCCTCGGCTGTTTGAATTTCTTTACATTCAGACATCACACAAGGACGAGTTAACAAATAAGCAGCTCCGCCTAAGACTGCAATTGCAGCTACAACTATACCTAACATCATAGGTTTAATTGGGCGTTTTGACTTTAATGTTGTGTAATAAGACAAATCTGGTGCATCTGCCATCGGATCAAAAGGCTGCTCTTGAGATTCATCGGGAATATCTGTAGAAAACTGTTCATCCATCAACGCATCGGAAGCGGTAAATGGGGAAGAATTATCTATCTTGTCCTCTTGCTGTACTCCTCCCATTGCTTTTTCATTCTCAGAAGAAACCTCGAACTCCCTTATTTCCTCAACTTTTGCTTGAGAGGCTTTCAAAATCAGGGAATGTTTAGCGTAAGGTAACTTTACCCCTGCGATTCTCAGAAAAATTTCTACGTGTTGTCCGTGGCGATTCAGTAGCGATTGGAGTGCTTCTTCAAGCAATACAAAAATGTTTTCGGTATCAGATGTGACACCTTGAGGGTGTTGAGTTAAAATCATCAACTGATCCTTTTTGACAGCACACTTTACCTGGAAATATTCACCAGATGGAATTTCGGCACGCAGCTGTTCTTGCAAAATTTGTGCTATGAACTGTAAATCTTCTTCTATGACTGCTACTTGCTGATTTATATAGTTTTGATCATCTTCAAGTGTGTTAAAAGAACTTATTTTTAGTTTGGAACGTAGATACACAGTTTAATGACCCCCAGCCTTGTAATGTGAGAGAACATTTTTTTAGCACAATTTTTCGGCTTTAACCAAAAGTTAATATTCCCAATATCTATCTTTTGTAATTGATGTAAACAATACACAAGAACTATTTAATAAACTCAACACCATTATTAATTTCAAGTCAGATTTGGGAACAATAAGATGTTTTACTTTTACAATCTAAGCTCTAAAAATATTTGACATATAGCAATCTTAAATTATGCGTAGAACTATCTGTTTTTCTTCCTATCGCTTCTCTACGCCTCGACGAGTTTTACTCAAAATTCACGGTTAAAAATTAATGCTGATTTTAACAAAATATTTTTGTTGATAACTTATTTTTTTACAAAAATAGTTAATTCGGCAGTAATTTGTATTAAAAATAATAATAGATGATAGTTTTTTGATGGTATAAGCCCCCAAAATTATTTGTATAACCAATCTATATAGAACCCTGTTAGCAAATGTATATTTGTCTAGAGTCTATTGCTCATTTGTGTTTTCTCTGATATAAATTCAAAAGCAAAAACTTGCGGTTGCTGAGATTCAAATTTTATTTCGCATGAAAAAAAATATTTGTAGCAATGTATCAAAATTTGATGACAAAAACTCTTGTTCGCTGAAATACAAGAAATTTTACTGATAGAGTTAATTACTTGTTGTAGAAATGGTAAAAGCTAGTAACAAAAGTGATGAATTTACCAGATTTACTGAATTGGATAAAATTAATGAGAGAAAAATTTATCTTAGATAAATGACCAAAGTTTGATTGTGCAAACTAGGTGCAGCTTTCAGATGTTAGACAGCACCAATGCAACCAAATAAAAATGGCTAGAGATAAGGTGTGTCCATGGAATTGCTAGAGTATCAAGTCAAAGAGTGGTTTCGGACAATAGGCATTCCTGTATTGCCTTCTCAAAAAATTGACCATCCCACGGATTTAAAAAGATTAAAAATAAAATACCCAATTGTACTGAAATCTCAGGTACATGCAGGAGAGAGGGCAAAAGCAGGTGGAGTCAGATTTGCTGAAACGACTATAGATGCGATCGCCGCCGCCCAAAATATTTTTAATTTACCAATTTTAGGCGAATTACCAGAAGTATTATTAGCAGAAGCTAAGTATAATGCCAAGCAGGAATTTTTTTTAGCGGTAGTTTTAGATACAGCTGTTTGCCGACCGATACTTTTAGGTTGTAAAGAAGCAGATATTGATTGGGAATCTGCTGGCAAAAAAATGCAGCATGTGGTGGTAGAACAAGATTTTTCACCATTTTATGCGCGACGTCTGGCTTTAAAAATGGGATTACAAGGTGCATTAATGCAGTCTGTCAGCATAATTGTTGAGAAAATGTACGAGTTGTTTATAGAAAAAGATTTAGATTTAGTAGAAATTAATCCTCTGGGGGTAGATGCTTCTGGTCAAGTGATGGCTCTCAATGGTAGTGTCAATGTTAACGAAAGAGCGATCGCTCGTCACCCAGATATTGCTGAGATGGCGAGAAAAATGACCCATCGTCATAGCAGTGTAGAGTTTAACAAGAGATTGAGTGAATGGGATGCAGTAGAATTACACGGTAAAATCGGCATTTTAGGCAATGGTACGGGTTCAGTCTTAGCAACTTTAGATTTAGTAGTTAATGCTGGTGGTAAACCTGGTGTTTGTTTGAATTTGCGCCACGCTTTCCCCACCGATACTTCACCAACTACCTTTCGCGATCGCCTAGATAGAGCCATAAATATTTTGGCTGCTGATAAAAGTATTCAAGTTATACTTGTAAATTTTCTAGGTAGTGTCCCTCAAAGTGGAGAAGTCGCAGAAGTAATTGCTGATTTTGTACAGCATCATAAAAACGAAATCAAAACCCAGACTTTACGTTCTAACGGTAACAAAAGCCGACGTGAAACCCACTTACCACACTTAGTTGTTCGTCTTGCTGGTTCTGAATTTAACGCAGCTAGAAAATATTTAACAACATTAAAAGTTCCTAGCGATGCATCTATAGTAGTAGTGGAAAATTTAGATGAAGCAGTAGCACAAGCAGTAAATCTTGCCAAAGCTACTGCTCATAAAAGGTTTTGATAATGTTTCCTTTTAGCTTGAAAATAGGGAGCGAGAAGCGGGGAAAAGATTTCATTCCCTTTTTGTGTCATTTATCACATGACTGTCTAGCTTGAAAATGGATGTAGGAGTGTAGGGGTGTGAGGGTATAGGAGAAAAAACCTCTTTCATCTTTAGTGATGAAACTTGTTTCATCAGGACTGCTTTGTGCCTTGTGCCTTCATATGTGTGTTTTTATGAACTTAACGCCAGACAGCAAAGTTATCATTCAAGGCTTCAGTGAATTTATATCGGCTACTCATATTGGCCAGATGATAGATTATGGCACTAATTTGGTAGCAGGGGTAAAACCTGGATGTGGTGGTCAAAAAATACATGGTCTACCAGTGTTTGATCTTGTGGAAGAAGTAGTAGAAAAAGTTGGATTAATTGATACTACAATTATCAGTGTAAACGCTTACGATGTTTTAGATGCAGCTTTGGAAGCGATCGCATCTGGTATTCGCCAAATTATCATCATTTCTCCTGGCGTACCACCATTAGATATGGTGCAGTTACTACGTAAAGCCGAAGCCACAGAAACATTAGTAGTTGGACCGAATAGCCCAGGAATTATTGTCCCAGGTCGAATTCTTTTAGGTATTCAACCAAGTGAATTTTATACCCCTGGTCGGGTAGGAATCCTTAGTCGTAGCACTACTCTTACCTATGAAGTAGCCAGAGAACTAACGACAGCGAATCTGGGACAATCAATCAGTGTCAGTATTGGGAGTGATGCGATCGTTGGTTCATCGTTTATTCAATGGCTGCAAATTTTTGATGAGGATGACTCCACAGAGGCGATCGTATTAGTTGGTCAACCTGGTGGAGGACGAGAAGAAGCAGCAGCGCGCTACATTGCTGAAGCCATTGATAAGCCAGTTATTGCCTATATTGCAGGTACACATGCACCACCAGCAAAACATTGGCGTCAAACTGGGACATTAGCAGCAGTGATCGGACGTCATCCAGACTTTGGTACAGCAAAAAGCAAATTAGCTGCATTTTCAGAAGTCAAAGTCCAAGTAGCAGAACGTCCTTCTATAATTCCAGAATTAGTCAAGAAGATTATTCAATAGTTTGATTTGTCATTTGTCATTTGTCATTTGTTGCTGGTAAGGGTTTATTGCGTGTTTAGTTTTCTTAACTTGCGTCTACTGATAACTGATAACTGGTTAAGTCCGATCCAACCCCAACCATTGTCCTATCTCTTGAATTAGCCAATGACGTTCTATAGTTGATAAAGGGCTAGAAGTGAATTTCTGTCCTTCTGCTTCAATGGTGACTCCTCTGGGTGCTGAACCCTGATTTACTAGCTCTTGATATATTTTTTCAATAGCTGGTGTTGGACGCCGTTGTCGCTTGTAGCAAAAACCAAATAATTTCCAACGTATTTCAAAATTTTGGCGATCAAAGTAAAAATCAGTATGTCCAAAAGAAGGTAACACAGTTCCTTGCACCACTGCGATCAGCATTGCCACAAAGAACAGCAACAAAAACCATGCCTGAGAACTGCCTCCTCTTATAAAAAAATTTATCAATTGTGGTAGTTGCCAGAGAAAAGGAATTGTAATTCCAACCAAGTAAAATAATCTAAAAGCTTTGCCACCGCGTCTCGGTATTTTAATTTCCAATTCACCAGCAGACTTCTTAATTTGAATTTGACTACCTGTGGGCTTACGACTAGTAATAGGTGGAGTTAGGGTATTTTTATTCTTAAGTGCTGCAAGTGCTTGTTTGGCAGTACTGATCCTTTCTGTTACATTTGGTTCTGTGAGCTTACCAATCCAATTTACAAAACCCCGCTCAATGCTAACCTCATCAGTAAAAATAATCCGTGCATCCAGATGAGGCAAGTCGGCGGGAGATATCCCCGTAAGCAAATGTATTAAAGTTGCACCCAAAGAATACAAATCAGAAGCAGGAATAGCCCGACCAGCAAACTGTTCTATTGGTACGTAGCCATAAGTACCGACAACAGTGAAAGTAGCACCTTCTTGCACTGCTTGATCCTGAACTGCGCCGAAGTCAACCAAATAAACTCGCTCATCTTCACCCCAAATCAAATTACTGGGTTTGATGTCGCGATGTAAAACAGGTGGGTTGAGTTCGTGTAGATAAACCAGAATACTGAGAACTTCAACAGCAATTTTTTCTACCTGTAATTCTGAAAAATGTTGACCTTTGTCTATTAAGTTCTGTAGAGATGTTCCAGGAATATAACTCTGTACTAGCCCAAACCAGGGGAATTTAGAACCAGATTGATGCTCTAAAACAAAGTAATCTCGATATTTGGGGATACGGGGATGATTAAGATTTTTTAAGACTTGAGCCTCTCGTTCAAACAGTTTATGTTCATCCCACTGCATTTGTGGGGTGAGAATTAGCAACTTGACGACAACTTTTTCTGGAGGCTGTTTAGTCAAATCTTTTGCCAACCAGGTTTGACGACTAGCATCTTCACCTAATTTTTCCTGAATTTGATAGCGATTACAAAGTATTTCTCCTGCTTCTAACATCCCCAAATTCCCCATGAAAAATTGTTAGTAGTTAGTAGTTAGTAGAGGCGCAGAGCGCCTCTACTAACTACTAACCAATCCCTAACCAATGTCTGATTTGTGCTGCCATCCAGCGACACTCTTCTTTACTTAAAGGTGGTTTTAATTTTCCAAATGAATACTCAGATACACCTAAAGCTAATGTTACCTCTGGTACTTTATGACTACCATAACCACCAGTCTCACCACTAAATACTTTGTCAATTTCACAAACCTTTCCTCGCTGTCTACGCAAGCAAAGACCTAATAATTTCAATTCAATTTCAAATTCGTGATGCCCAAAGTAAATATTTGTTTCCACAAAGTTAGGCAAGAGAAACCAACCTGTTAGCAGTAAACTAGCCATCAGCCATATCCAACCTTCCACGCTACCTAAGCTAAAACCACCACTGAAAAAGTATAACCAAATTGCTAGTGCTACTGTTGCAGCAATATTTTTCGGGTCAGTTAATGTCTTTTGCCAAAGCACTGGAATTCTAATGTGCAAGTGTTCGGGAGATTTTTGCAATTGAATTTGACTATCAGCAGGTTTGGCACGAACTATTTTAGAGATAGCAATTTGATTTGCTTTGAGAAGCTTCAGTGCTTCTTTGGCACTAGTGAAGCGTCTGTCTAAATTGGGTTGTGTCAGCTGTTCTAACCAGCGAACAAACCCAGGATTAAGTTTTAGTAAGTGAGCAAATTGCAAGCGAGAATCTTGCTGTGGCAAATCTGCTGGTGGAATACGGGTTAGCAAATGAATCAAGGTTGCGCCCAAAGCATAAAGATCAGATGCTGGAGTTGCTCTACCACCAAACTGTTCTAGTGGAGCATAACCATAAGTTCCTACTATTGTAAAAGTTGCCCCTTTTCTAGCAGCGCGATCTTGTACTGCGCCAAAATCTACTAAATAAATCTGAGAATTTTTTCCTAAAAGTAAATTGCTGGGCTTGATGTCGCGATGCAAAACTGGTGGACTCAAACTGTGCAGATAAATCAGAATCTTCAAAATTTCGGCAGCAATTTTTCGTACTTCTGCTTCGCTGAACACTCTCCCTTTTGCCAGTAATTCCTTAAATGACGAACCGGGAATATATTCTTGCACTAGAGCAAAATGAAGTACTTGATCTTCAAAGCCAAAATAATTACGATACTTTGGAACACGCGGATGATTCAGTTGTTTGAGTATCTGGGCTTCTCGCTCAAAAAGTTTAATATCTTCCCACTTAGCTTGGTCGCTAAAAGTAAGCAGTTTAACGATGACTTGTTCATGCGTGGACAAATCCCATGCTAACCAGGTTTGACGACCAGCATTGTCACCAAGTTTTTCTATAAGCTGATAGCGATCGCGTAATACCTGTTGGATTTGCAACATCGTCTGGTGAAAATATAGACGTCTAGGAAAAGAGTTTAGGGTTACGGAGTTGTAGGGCTGACGCTCACGCCGTCAGCCGAACGGGTATAGGAGTATTTTTGGAGTGCGAGTAAAAATTTTAGGCTATTTTTAAAGATATGAATTTCAAAAAACTCTTGTTTTCTCTTACACCCTTATACTCTTAAACCCTGACAGCCTTATACCCTTATACTTTTACACTCTAACTAAATCAGCACGAACATCTTAGCAACAAATATTCTTTTCTATGAGAAATTGTTGTGAGTACTAATTTAACGAATAAAAGCTCCTCATAGACTTATTATGATCAAAGATTCTGAGTACATTCGACAAGATGCGGCAACTCGTGTACAAGTACTGAGTGAAGCACTACCTTACATTCAACAATTTACAGGTCGAACTGTAGTTGTTAAATACGGAGGTGCTGCTATGAAAGATAGCAAACTCAAAGATAAAGTCATTCGCGATATTGTCTTTTTGTCATGTGTTGGCTTACGACCAATTGTGGTACACGGTGGTGGTCCAGAAATTAATAGTTGGCTAGATAAATTAGGAATTGAACCACAATTTAAGAATGGTCTGCGTGTCACAGATGCCCCCACAATGGATGTGGTGGAAATGGTGTTAGTTGGTCGTGTTAATAAAGAAATCGTCTCTTTGATTAATCAAGCTGGTGGTTCTGCTGTGGGGCTATGTGGTAAAGATGGCAACCTGATAAAAGCGCGTCCCCAAGGAGATGAAGGTATAGGCTTTGTTGGAGAAGTCAGCTATGTCAATATTAATATTTTGGAAACACTGGTAAGTAATGGGTATATTCCCGTAGTATCTAGTGTTGCCGCAGATGATAATGGACAAGCTTATAATATCAATGCTGACACCGTAGCGGGCGAAATCGCAGCAGCGTTAGGGGCAGAAAAGTTGATTTTGCTCACCGATACACGTGGAATTTTAAAAGATTACAAAGAACCTACTAGCTTGATTCCTAAAGTAGATATTAGAGAAGCCCGTGATTTGATTGCTAGTGGTGTGGTGAATGGTGGCATGATTCCTAAAGTTAATTGTTGTGTGCGATCGCTTGCCCAAGGAGTTCGCGCCGCACACATTATTGATGGCCGCATCCCTCACGCCCTCCTACTAGAAATCTTCACTGACGGCGGTATAGGTACGATGATTTTTGGTTCTCAATTTATGTCGTGAACTACCATTGGGTGTAAGGGTATGAGGGTGTAACAAAAAACAAGAAATTTTTACCTACACTCTAAAATATTCCTACACCCCTATACCCTTATACCCTTACACTCCTATACAAAACGTGAGTTCAGATAGTATAGAAATTGCCAAAAATCGCTATCAGCAAGGAAGAATAGCCTTTGAGAGTGGGCTATACCGAGAAGCTATTGAACAACTAGAAAAAGCAAGCGCCTTGTTGGCTCGTAATACTCGCCTTAGTGGTGAAGTACAAATTTGGTTGGCAACAGCTTACGAAGCAGCAGGGCGTACAGATGATGCGATCGCCTTGTGTGAACAACTCAAACGTCATCCCCATTCAGAAACTAGCAAAGAAGCACGACGACTCCAATACATTCTCAAAGCACCTAGATTGCAACGTCCGCAAGAATGGATGACTCAAATCCCTGATTTTAGTAATATTGCTGATAATGAAAGTAAAATTAGTTTCTCTGCCAAGCCTAACAAATCTTCTGCACCTAAAAAGCCACCTGAGCGAGAATTAGTTGACCTCAGTCAGGTCAATACTAAAGATAATCGCTTTATCTGGGTAGCATTGATTGCGATCGCTCTAACATTATTGAGTTTAATCTGGTTGAATTTTTAGGGACTGGGGATCGGGGATCAGGGAACAGGGATCAGGGACAAGGGGGACAACTAATCACTGATCACTGATTCATGCTCCGATCCCAATCCCCAATAACTATTGACTTTTGAGGAGATTTTATAGTGATAAATTTGTCTACTTTGGGAAAAAATTTAGCGCGGCTGAAATATATTTGCTTGGTGTTGATGGCAACTTTATTGCTTTCTGGTTGTGTGGATTATGACGTGGGGGTACGTTTTGATAATTCTAATAGTGGTGAGTTGGTGCAGCATATTAAGTTGGGAGAACGCCTTACTAGCTTTAGTGGTGAACCTGTGTATGAATGGTTGAATAGTATAGAACGTCGCGCTCGTCAAGAAGAAGGTAAAGTACGACGACCTTCTAAGGAAGAAGTAATTGTAACAATTCCTTTCAGTAATGGTGAAGAATTGCAAACAAAATTCAATCAATTTTTTCACCCTACTGTTGATCAAAAAACTGTCACCAGCGAATCTGACTCACAGTTGCCAAAAGTAGAATCAAATTTACTTCTAAATCAGAATAATTTTTTGCTATTGGTGCGGAATCACCTGATTTATGATTTAGATTTGCGATCGCTCGCTTTAATTTCCAGCGATGGTAATGTCTTGGCAAATGCTGGTTCTATTCTTAATTTAGACTTTAGATTAAAGAGTCCTTGGGGAGCAAGAAGTATTCAAAGAACAGAAAATACTCCTCTACTAGAAAAAAATAGCAATCAACTAGTATGGCATCTTAACCCTGGCGAACTCAATCACATAGAAGCAGTTTTCTGGCTTCCTAGTCCTTTAGGTATTGGTACATTGTTGATTGTGTTATTTGTTGGGGCAGGATATTATCTACGATATAAATTTATGCCAGATCCTAGAATTCAGTTTGCCTCCAAAACAGCAGCGACTGAAGTTTAGCTAAGAGACTAGTACCGCTTCCAAGGTAGCGGTACTAGGGTGTTTTTTTGGGGACAATGCTATGAGACTGCGATTGAAATCGCAGACGGATTTTGAGACGCTCCCCTACTCTAAGATTACTCGTGTAACCAAGGCATGATGTGTGGTTGCCAATTCACTAATTCTTCATCTTTGAACCACAGAGAAATTTCGCGTTGTGCGGTTTCGGCCGCATCGGAACCATGAATCAGATTGCGGCCAATATTGACACCAAAGTCACCCCGGATTGTCCCAGGTTCTGCTGTTAAGGGATTTGTCGCACCAATCATTTTTCTTGCCGCAGCTACGATGCCATCACCTTCCCACACCATTGCTACCACTGGACCGGAAGTAATAAAATCAACTAACCCTGAAAAAAACGGTCTTTCCTTATGAACATCGTAGTGAGCTTCAGCTAGTTCTCGGCTAACTTTCAAGAATTTTAAGCCAACTAGGGTAAAGCCTTTAGTTTCAAAACGACGGATAATTTCACCAGCTAGTTTACGCTGTACGCCGTCAGGCTTAATGGCAATAAATGTGCGTTCCAAAGCGATCTCCTCAAACTGAAATAAATTTATCAATTGTCATTAGTCATTTGTCAATTGACCAATGAGCAATGACCAATCACAGAATATCTTACGAAAAGTATACATGCACCAAACCCTTACCAATAACCAATGACTTTTGACAAATGACGACCCCAACCATTAGAGACGCGAAATTACCCTGCGGGAACACTAAAAGCGAACGCGTCTCTACATTTGTGCCGACTTAACTTATGTGCGTTGAAATACGAATCGATTAAATGTAAATTCGTGGTTGAAACATAAAGGTCGGGAAAATGCGTCTTGATTCTACTGCTGCATCTGATGAGGTGGTGAAGCCGCCGTCCCATAATGGTAAAAAATCTGAATTGAAAAATCACAAGCACAAAAAATTGCTGCCACCTGCCAGCATACAAGAAGGAACAAGCGTCTGGAAAATAGAAGATAGCGAGGCGCTGTATCGCATTGAAGGTTGGGGACACCCTTATTTTTCTATCAACGCAGCAGGTCATATTACTGTTTCTCCGAAAGGCGATCGCGGCGGTTCTCTGGATTTATATGAGTTGGTGAATGCTCTCAAGCAGCGTAACCTGGGATTGCCGATGTTGATTCGGTTTTCTGATATTTTAGAAGACCGAATTGAGCGGTTAAACGCCTGTTTTGCGAAAGCGATCGCTCGCTACAACTATCCTGGTGTTTATCGTGGCGTATTTCCGGTCAAATGTAACCAGCAGCGTCATTTAGTCGCAGATTTGGTACGTTTTGGTAAACCGCATCAATTTGGCTTAGAAGCCGGTTCTAAGCCAGAATTAATGATTGCTCTAGCGATGCTAGACACACCAGGAGCATTGTTAATCTGTAACGGTTACAAAGACCAAGAATATATTGAAACAGCGATGCTAGCCCAAAGATTAGGGCAAACACCAATAATTGTCTTAGAACAAATTGAAGAAGTCGATTTGGTGATTGAAGCTAGTCGCCAATTAGGTATTCAGCCAATTGTGGGAGTGAGAGCAAAACTCAGTACCCAAGGGATGGGACGTTGGGGAACCTCCAGTGGCGATCGCGCTAAATTTGGTCTGACAATTCCCGAAATTATTGATGCAGTTGAAAAGTTACGTGTTGCTGATCTGTTAAATTCTTTACAACTCCTGCATTTTCATGTTGGTTCACAGATCTCTGCTATTAATGTCATCAAAGATGCCATCCAAGAAGCTAGCTGTATATACGTAGAATTAGCAGCTTTGGGGGCAAACATGAAGTATCTCGATGTTGGTGGTGGCTTGGGTGTGGATTATGACGGCTCCCAAACCAACTTCTACGCTTCCAAAAATTACAACATGCAGAACTATGCAAATGATATTGTGGCAGAGTTAAAAGATACATGTTCTGAGCGGAATATAGCCGTACCAACACTGATTAGCGAAAGTGGCAGAGCGATCGCCTCTCATCAGTCGGTATTAATTTTTGACGTTCTTAGTACCAGCGAAATTCTCACAGAATTACCTGAACCGCCCAAAGATGGAGAATCCCATATCATTAGTTACCTTTGGGAAACTTACCAATCAATCAACCAAGAAAATTATCAGGAGTTTTACCACGACGCGACCCAATTCAAAGAAGAAGCTATCAGCCGCTTCAATTTAGGAATATTGAGCCTGACTGAACGCGCCAAAGCTGAACGTCTATACTGGGCTTGCTGTCAAAAAATACTGAGTATTACGAGAAAAGAAGAGTACGTACCTGATGAATTGGAAGACCTAGAAAAAATCATGGCTTCCATCTATTACGTAAATCTTTCTGTGTTTCAATCAGCACCTGATTGTTGGGCTATAGATCAGTTATTTCCAATTATGCCGATCCACCGTTTAGATCAAGAACCAACACGACGAGGTATTCTAGCAGACCTAACGTGTGATAGTGACGGCAAAATCGACAGTTTTATTGATTTGCGAGATGTGAAGTCAGTTTTAGAACTTCATCCCTTTAAAGCCGGAGAACCTTACTATTTGGGAATGTTCCTCAATGGAGCCTACCAGGAAATTATGGGGAACTTACACAATTTGTTTGGTGATACCAACGCCGTTCACATTCAGTTGACACCCAAAGGCTTCCAAATTCAACACGTGGTCAAAGGTGATACCATGACCGAAGTCGTAAGTTACGTCCAATACGATTCCGAAGATATGGTAGAAAATATCCGCCAGCGTTGCGAATTAGCTTTAGAAGAAAATCGCATCACACTAGCGGAATCTCAGCGATTGCTGCAAACCTATGAGCAGAGTTTGAGAAGGTATACGTATTTGTCTTCGTAGATACTAAGCAAGGGACAAGGGAAGAGAGTGGGGAGTGTGGAGAGCGTGGGAAGACAACAGAGAAATATTTCCCCCCGATCCCCTGTTCCCCTATCCCTATCCCCTATCCCCAATCCCTGATCCCCGATCCCTAACTCGCATTCGTTCCCAAAAGTTCTGCGATCGCTTGATGCTCAACAGGGGTGTGAGAAGGTGGTAGTTGACGAGCATCGGTAATCAGCCAGTCTAAAGAAGCTGCTTGGACGTCGATAGTTGCGCCAGTCTTATCCACACAATAGCGTCCAAAGACTAGCTTATCCACTAGTCGCACTCCTGCCCCCAGGCGCGACCATTCAAAGATGACGCTGTTTTCCACCGTTGCACCACTGCATATCCAGCAATTGGGACCGATCATTGTTGGACCAACAATTTTCGCCCCATCTTCTATCTTTGTCATACCACCGATGTACACTGGACCTGTGATATCAACTTTGTCCCAATTCACAGCTGTATTTAAGCCAGTGTAAATGCCAGGGGCAACTTGATGACCAGGAATTTGGACGTTTTTAATTTCGCCTAGTAGCACACCACGAATCGCCCGCCAATAATCTGGGACTTTACCAATATCTACCCATTCAAAATCCATAGGAATAGCGTAGAAAGGCGCACCCATTTCTACTAATTTGGGAAATAATTGACCACCGATGTCATACTCAACACCAGAAGGTATGTAATTTAGTACTTCTGGTTCAAAAATATAGATACCCGTGTTGATATTGGTACTGAGGGCTTCTTCTACCTTCGGTTTTTCTTGGAAGGCTTTAACGCGATTTTCTTCATCGGTAACAACCACACCGTAGCTGGGAACTTCTTCCCGTGGTACGGATTTCATAATAATGGTAGCGATTGACCCTTTTGCTTTGTGCCACTTGACCGCTTCTGTCAAATCCAAGTCAATCAAGGCATCTCCGCACAACACTACAAAAGTATCATCAAAAAATGGGTAGAAATCCTGGATTTTTTTCATGCCGCCAGCAGAGCCAATGGCTTCACCCACTAGTGTACCTTCAACAATTCGCCCTTCAAAAGAATAAGCAATCTGTACGCCAAAGCGCTGACCATCACGAAAATAACTTTCTATTTCTTCAGCCAAATGGCTCACATTGACCATAATTTGGTCAAATCCATGTTGGCGTAACAGTTCTAGTAAAAATTCCATCACTGGCTTTTGCAGGATGGGCATCATCGGTTTGGGCATAGTGTACGTAATCGGCTGTACCCGAGTTCCCTTGCCCGCCGCCAGAATCATCGCCTTCATAATATACTTATTCCTCAACCACAAGCCAGTTTACTTTCAGTGAGTGATACTTAATCATCAGTTTGTTTTTGCTCTCAGTCATCCTTAAAACCACGGAATACGGGAATTGTCGGACATGGTATAACCATATGCATAGCAAGATGACATGTGTTCGCGTAGGACATCCAAAATGCCCACCCCGTTCTTGTGGAACGGGGGAGGCGTTTCTTGAGTAAGAACTTTCTCCATAGTCAACAAGCGATCGCTTATCCTTTCAATTTACCCAGATTTTGGTGTGATCTGAAGCATTTAATCTAGAAATAATTGATATTTCTAGATTAAATATTGCTTATTGCATCAACTGTTCCAATTGTCTGATATTATTTTCTTTTTCTGTAATTAATCTAATTTTAATATCTTGGTAAAACTCCTCTTGGCATAACTCCACTTTAGATTGAGCCGAAAGCAAAAGTAACGCCCAAAAAACACTGACTTTATGGCTGTTTGGTGAATCATGACCAGTTTCATGCTGTGATTGTTTTGTTTGTGTCCACAGCTGCACTAATTGTTCCAAATTCAACCAATTTTGCTCTAGACAAAGCTCTGTTGACCAACAGTACAAAAGCTGTTCTAACTCTCCAGCAACTTCAGTCAGATTTTCCTGGTGAGCTAATTCTAATGCGGCTCGCATTGTCTGCAAGCTAGGCTGACGTCGAGGACGCGGTGGCTTATTTACTTTTTCCACCAGTTTGAGTTGTTCTGCCATCACCTGCAATTGCTCTATTAGCTCTTGCAGAGTGACGCGACGCTTTGGTGGAGGCATTGCTGCTGGACGACGACGTATATGTCGCTCAAATTGCAGGCGATGAGCCTGGTACAATGCACCATTTTCGATTTCCTCCAGCAGCATGTCATCTGCTAAAGTTTCTTGTTCATCGGCAGCAGATTGTAATTGCATCAAAGTATTGGCTTTGAATAACACCAGCATTGATGCAGATAAAAAAGCCTGCCCAGATTGAGACAAATCAGCTTCATAGCCTTTTTTTGTTGTCTGGGGTGCCATTAATTCTATATAGCGGTCAATAACCTCAATCACCTGCACATCCCAAGGATCTATTTCTCCTTCTTCGGCCTGATGTATGAGATTTTCAATTGTTGTCAGTAGCTCAGAAGCATTCATTCACAACTTGTTTAGATAGTAGTTAGTAGATAGTAGTTAGTACATAGTAGATAGTACATAGTAGATAGTATTTTATCTTTGGTCACTAAACACTAACCACTAATCACTAACCACTAGTTACTAATCATTTCTGCTTGTGCTTGTTGATTAGAGGCATCATTTGCTGGTGGTAGTGCCAGTTTTAAAGATTGAACTTCTGTTTGGTACTCTTCTATTTTGCTTTCTAATTCCTGGATGTGGACATTAGTTTGACGCAGTTTTTGATTAGATAGCATAAGTCGCTGCCAATGTGTCCAAATGCTAAATACCCAAGCAAAAACTGCACCCAGTCCGATCGCCAATAGTAGCTCTACTGCGATTGGTGCTTGTAATTGCACTCCAGGCACAATATGAATTGTGGTTGGTTCAGTGTTTTGTATTGTAAATAAAGCAAAAGCTAAACAAGAGATAAAAATAATCACAAAATTTACTTGTCTCATTGGAAACCTATATATTTACGTCAAAATTTTTGTCTAGTGCTTCCCTGAAACTCGCAATCAATACTATTGTGAATTGGAATTCCTGATTGTGCAACTACTAGCTTGCAGATATTTTTAGCAGGGGAAAGAGATTTTCATGACCTAATTTGTAGGTAAATTGAGTACTTAGTTAAATAGTTAGTTCATCTACTTAAAAAGTTGTATTTGATACAGTCTGTTTAGCTTTAGTGTAATTCATCGTATCAAAAGTACCTTTTATAGTCCCAGCAATCGGCACTGCCAACAGTGATCCTAAAAACCCACCAATCTCAAATCCCATTAAAATCGCTACAAAAATCCAGATGGGATTGATCCCGATAAAATCTCCAAGTAATTTTGGCCCTAACAAATTATCTTTTACTTGCTGCATGAAAATGGCTGCGATCGCCACTTGTACTGCTAGCCACCAATTTTGTAGCAATAGCAAAACTGTGACACTACCAATACCTAAAGTTGCTCCCACAAAGGGAATAAGTTCGGCTATCCCAATGAAGATGGCAAATACAAGCGCAAAGGGGACTTTGAGAATCAAAAAAATGGGAGTTAGACTCACCACCATAAACAAACCCAACAAAAATTGAATCAGAAAAAAGTTTTGAAAATTTATTCGGAGGGATGTGGTGAAAGGCACACGGATATGAGAAGGTAAAAGATTGACTAAACCATACCAAAGGCGATCGCCATACAAAAGCATGTAAAAAGCTAACACAATTACCAACACAGCATTCAGCAATCCTGATAGCAGCGTTCCCGCAAATCCTACAGCACCAGAAGGTATTTGCTGCACTAATATTTGAATGTTGGCATTAATTTGTTGATTAATAACACTGAAATTTAGAGGCAAACGTCGTCTCTTTGCCAAGATTTGCAATCGATCTAAATTGTCTTGACTACTATTTAACCAATCAGGGATTTTATTTAATAATTGGTTGGTTTGGTCAATAACCATCGGTACGAGCGTTACACCCAAAATTACAAACACAGTTAAAGTCAGTAGTAATACAATAATTACTGCTTGGGCGCGAGAAATACGAGCGCGCTCAAAAAACTTCACTGGATAATTCAGTAAAAAAGCAAGTATTGTGGCAATACTGAAAATTGTAATAGGATGCTGAAAATAGCTAAACAGTACAGACAATAGCCAAACATTCAGCGCGATGATTGGACCGCCCAGACCATAGATTAATAGATTTTGAACAGAAGACCAACGTCGCATTTGATGCAATGTTCTTTACAAAACTCCTCGCCTGGATTGGTAAAACTTACTGAGCAAACTTACTTCACGCTGATGATCATCATAATTATTTTTTACAAAACTACCAGGATACAAACCCTATGGACAAAACTGTAGCTGATCTTCGCAAAGACTACACCTTACAGGGGTTAAATGAAACTGATGTTGCTCCTAATCCTTTTATACAGTTTCAAAAATGGTTTGACGAGGCACTAACAGCACAGTTGCTAGAACCAAATGCCATGACACTTGCCACTACCACTCCCGATGGTAAACCATCAGCAAGAATAGTGTTACTCAAAGATTTCGACGAAAGGGGTTTCGTTTTTTTCACTAACTATAACAGTCATAAAGGACAAGAATTAGCTGAAAATCCCCAAGCAGCCCTCGTTTTTTGGTGGGCAGAATTAGAAAGGCAAGTCCGGATCTGTGGACATGTAGAAAAAGTATCGGAAAATGATTCCGATAGGTACTTTCAAAGTCGTCCTTTTAAAAGTCGCCTTGGTGCATGGGCATCCAATCAAAGCAATATCATAGAAAGTCGAACACTTTTAGAGCAACGGTTTCAAGAACTACAAGCAAAGTATGAAAACCAGGATGTACCCCGACCACCTCATTGGGGAGGTTTACGGGTGATCCCCACACAAATAGAGTTTTGGCAAGGACGTTCTAGTCGCCTGCACGATCGCATACTATATACTCGTTTAGATGATGGCGATTGGAAAATACAGCGTCTCTCACCCTAGAATCTTAAAACAGAGAACGACTTACGCCCATATCATTATCTTCATCAGGATCATCGAAGGGGGGTATTTGTCCTGTAATTCTTGGAGATATTTCCCGAGATTCGCCAATATTTGGAGGAGGAAAAGAATATTTAGTTTTTGATGATTCTAAATCTTTTTCTAAGTGAGTTTTTTGCTCTAAAGTTTTGCGGATATCCTGCAAGTCTCGCTGAAATTGGTACCCAAGTTGAACTACCTCTTCAGGAGTAAGTTTGTAATCGCTCAAGTTCTTAGCAGCATCGTCTAAAACATTGATCGCCCAGATAATATCTTGTTTTGCTTGTGCTAAACGATGCTTGGCTTTTTCAAAATCGGTTTGACTCATTTTAAATTTGTTGGTGGTTAGTAGTTACGCAAAATTAAATTCATTCGTGGAGATAGGGAACAGGGAACAGGGATCGAGGAACAGGGAACAGGGAACAGGGAACAGGAAGACTATGTGTGTAATTAATTCTGCTTGAGTAGTTAGTAGTTAGTAGTTAGTAGTTAGTAGTTAATTATTTCCCTTATCCCCGATTCCCGATCTCCAATTAACTCCCTCTAACACTTCTTCTATAGATTCGGCAAAATCTTTACCTGTTTGCTTTGGTAGTTCCGGCTTTTCATTCAATGTCTTCAAAAGCGTAGATTTGAGTTCCGGAAAACATCCACGGATACTTTCTAAATCCGGATCTTTACTAGTCCATTCCCAAAAATCTCTATTTTGTTCTCTGGCTAGGCTGTAAGTTAGGTAGAGATAGGCTTGCTTTTGGGTTTCATCGGTGACATCCACATCCAAGCGATAAGCTAGAGCATACCAGCAGGCAAGATAATACAGTAATTGGTAGTTTAATACTGTGGTAGCATCCCAGTTTTTTGCTGTTTCCAGGTTTTGGATTTCCTGTTTTGCTGCCAAGATCAAATCTTCTTTTCTTGTGAGTAATTGGGCGATCGCACGAGCAACTTTTAACCGTAATTCCACAGTTGCTTCTGTAACTCTTTTGAGTGCTTCTTCGTAGTGAGCGATCGCACTCTGGAGATGATTAATTTTTCTGTCACCTTGTTCTGTGCGTGCTAAGAGGCTGTAAGTATCAGCCAAGTTATCGTGTGGTTGATACCAATCTGGGTAAAATTCTATGGCGTCTTGCAACTCATCAATCGCCAATGGGTAGAAAAATTTACCGTGAGTTTGGGCGCTAGATTGGTTCAGGACACCGAAGAAATTATGAATTTGGCCTAGATAGCGTTGACGCTTGCTACCTAAATACAGTTTGGGTATACCTCTGATCATCTCACGCTTAGAGAGTTCTAATGCTAGCCAACGACTAGCTGTCCGCAATAACTGTCTATAACGATCTTTAAGTGCTATTTTTGACTGTTTATCTGCTTCGGAGTCAGGTAGTTCCCAGACAGTGTAAATCTGAGCAGCAATGCGATTATCTATGTCCTGAATTTCAAATGTAATACCAATTCTTTTATGTTCTTCACTCTGGCTTTGTAAGATTCCAGTAACTTTAGTGCCATAGGGTGGGAATACTACTGCAAGTAGTTGTACCAATGGATCAATTTGGTCAGGAGTTAACTCTTTGACAGAAGATATAAAATTGGTGAGTTGTTGATTTGCAGTAGCTTGTGGTAGGGGAAATCTAGTAGAGGAGAGATTGATTTCTGGCCCCACACTATTGATATGCTCCTTTGACCTTTGATAGACGCTTTTCATCTCTCTGGCTAATCTTTCCCGTGCCAATTGTGACAATCCTGGTAAAACACCCTCGATTTCATCTGCACCAGTTGCATTACTGAAATTATCGATTATCAATTGGGAAGAGCGATTAATCATTAGTAAAAAGAATCGTCGAATCACAAATAAACTCAGTAATCCTACTAATATTTTTACCAATAAAAAGACAACAGCAGTAAATCCTTTATCTAGCTCCTCAAAAGTTTCCACCAAATCTTTACCAGAAGCCTTTGTGTTCTTAGGCTGACTCAAAGATTGTGGTGTAACAGTTGTTGCGGGAGTAACTGTTGGAGTGGCTGTGATCTGTGGGTTTGGTACAGGCGTTTGTGAATGTGCTGTCCCAGAATTGAGAAGCAATAAGGTAAAGATTAACAAAAGCTGCGCTTTCACAGTTATTAGTTAGTCATTGGTCATTGGTCATTGGTCATTGGTCATTGGTCATTGGTTATTCTCCCTGCTCCCTTGTCCTCCTTGTCCTCTTGTCTCCCCACACTCCCCACACTCCTCACACTCCTCACACTTCCTCAACTTCTTTAGACTGTACTAATGTCTTTTGAGATTCTGTCGGTACTGATGCGGGTAGGGTGCGTTGGGAAAATCCCCAGGTTAAAATTAGGGCGATCGCAGTAATCATTAACCATTGTGGTGGTACTAAATCTTCATTTACCACGCGCAGCAATAGGCGTAACCCCACAAGTGCAACAGTGATATAACCTGCGTCCTCTAGATTCTCAAATTCATCTAACCACCTAATAAACAAGCCTGCCATAAATCGCAGAGTAATCACACCAATCGTTGTCCCAGCCAGTACTAGCCAAGTTTCTTGGGAAACAGCGATCGCAGTGGTGACACTATCCAAAGAAAAAGCCAAATCTGTCAAAGCGATTACGGGGATCACTTGCCACAATGAACTAAAACGCGGGCCGTGATGGTGATGTTCGTTATCTTCTTCTGAAGTAAAGTGTTGGAATACCAGCCACAGAAGGTAAGCTGCACCTAGTAATTCAAATTGCCAGAACTTTTGTACCCAAGTAGCGGTGAGCAGTAGAGAAATTCGCAGGACATAAGCAAAAACTAGACCTATGTTGAGTGCTTGGTTTTCCAGCTTTTTGTCTTCTAGTCCTTGAGCGATCGCAGCAAGAGCAATAGCGTTATCAGCAGATAGCACCGCCTCCAAAAACATCAAAATCAGCAAAACTATAGCCGCTTCAATGCTGAGATGAAAATTAAGATAGTCAAAAATTTTGTCTAGCATTCCGAGTTTCTCAAGCAGTGAAAATGAAATCAGTTAACAGTGAACAGTAAACAGTAAACAGTTATCGCGCATATAGTAAGGGAACTGTTACCAAAAGAATAAAACTGATGACTGTTAACTGTTAAAAGTTACCAGTAACAGAGGAATTAATCTAAAAAGCGCAATAAATTGCTACCTTAATCAAGCTTAACGTGTGGGCGAGGAATTGTGACATACTCCTACACTGACTCTTCGAGTACAGTGTAGGCTTCCAAGACAATCCGGCGTGCTTTTAGCCGGGGAATATAAGCATCACGACTCGGAAGTTCTTGTTTCAACCTTGGAAGTTCTGGTTTCAACCTTAAAAGTTCTGGTTTCAACCTCGGAAGTTCTGGTTTCAACCTTGGAAGTTCTTGTTTCAACCTCGGAAGTTCTGGTTTCAACCTCGGAAGTTCTGGTTTCAACCTTGAAAGTTCTGGTTTCAACCTTGAAAGTTCTTGTTTCAACCTTGAAAGTTCTTGTTTCAACCTTGAAAGTTCTGGTTTTGTGAAGCGACAAATCCAGCAGTAAACAGTAAGCTATCTCCAGGTAGAAAAAAACCAATTAATAAACCAGATTCAGCAAAAATAATTCCCCAAACTCCAAAGTATCCTAAGAGGTTGTTTGAAAAGTGATTGGCTGTAATTTTAATTACATTATTACCCCCCTTAATCCCCCCTTATAAAGGGGGGAAACAAGAGAAATCCGGTTCCCTCCCCTTTACAAGGGGAGGGTTAGGGTGGGGTAAAAAATATTTGATACATCAATCATGACTTTTCAAACATCCTCTAATGATTTAATAAGTTGTAGCAAATCAAAATGCATATAAACTCACAAAATTAAAGAGATTAAAGGGTATTTATCTGCTGTAAATCAAAAATAGTATGAAAGTTTAGGTGATTTTAATGGTCAATGGTTTATGGGAAAAATGTCCCCCGTGTCCCCCGTGTCCCCCTTCCCCAATCCCTAATCACCGTACTCTGTGAGAAGTCGCTTGCGCGTCTACGCGTAGCGTCTCCTCTGGAGAATCCCCAATCCCCGACCCCCAATACAGGTATAAATCATGCTAAAACACCTGAAATTAATAGGAATATTTTGGAGTACAGCTATGGCGGCTGAAATGGAGTATCGTGTTAACTTCCTGTTAGCAGCCCTAAGTAGCGTAGGCAATTTAGTAGGCAGTTTATTTGGATTATTCTTATTTTACGGAAAAGGCTATACGTTCGCTGGTTGGTCATGGGAAGCAGCTTTGCTAGTGCTGGGAATTTTTACTCTATTGCAGGGGTTTTCAGCAACTTTTCTCGCTCCTAACCTAAATCGCATTGTCCGCCATGTCCAAGAAGGAACACTCGACTTTGTTTTACTAAAACCAATCCCTAGTCAGTTTTGGCTTTCTACCCATACTCTTTCACCTTGGGGATTACCAGATTTAGTTTTTGGCACCATATTGATTATCCATGCAGGTACACGACTCAATTTAGAGATAGGCGATTACCTGTTAAGTGTTATACCCTTGTGTTTTGGCTTAATCATACTTTATAGCCTGTGGTTTATGCTGGGAGCTACCAGTATTTGGTTTGTCAAAATTTATAATGTTACTGAGGTTCTGCGTGGTTTGTTGGAAGCTGGCAGGTATCCGATGGTAGCCTATCCTGTTGCTTATCGTTTTTTCTTCACTTTTATAGTACCTGTCGCATTTTTAACTACAGTACCAGCAGAAGCAATGTTAGGTCGCAGCGAAATAAGTTGGATGCTGGGTGCGGGAGTGCTGGCTGTGCTGCTATTTTTTGTTGCTAGTCAGTTTTGGCAGTTTGCATTACGGTTTTATACCAGTGCTTCAAGTTAATAACAGAGCGATCGCCCAATTAGAAATTAGGATCGGGGATTGGGAATCGGGAATCGGGGATTGAGTATGAATCAGTTAACAGTGATCAGTTTAATTTGATAACTGATCACTGATTAGTTGTCCCCGTGTCTGTGTTATCCCCCCATCTGACTCAACCAGTAACTAACGTCAACGGCTAATTTTTGCCCTAACTTTAGTAATTGTCGATGCTTCATGATGTCTTCACCACTAGCGATCGCGATTTGACATTGGGGAATAATCTTGTTGTACAAACAACTAAAGTATATTTCTTGAGGGCGCTCCAAGGTGATCCCGACATTTAGCTGATAGCCGATATCTATCAACCTTTCCAAGCGCTGGATATCTGCATCAAATGTACCATTGGGATCGTGCAAGAATTGCCAAAGCAAGCGCAAAATCAACTGTTCTAACATCTGCTTACCTTCGGGAATATTTAACCGACAGCGCAGTTGTTTAGCTTCATTAGCGATCGCTTGTAATTCCAAGATGTAATTTATACTCAATTGCGATTCGTTAATATCTTGTTCTAAGGCACGTATTGTGGTCAGACATCTATAGCTCAAAGCTATTTCTGCTGCGACTTGCAATTCTTGTGGTGCGGCTAATTCATCTCGATGGAATGCCATCAGCACACCGTAATTATCCCTGTAAGTTTGTGTATAAAGTTGGTCTAATCTTGTCAGCGTTTCCTGACTCAACAATTGCATTAGACGGTGACGTTCTTCAGCAAAAAGATTTTCTAAGCTAAAGGCTTGATCCCCAAATAACTGCATCATTACTAAGATAGTGTTCGCTGCACTAGCTTTTTGCAGTGATGCCAACAATTTTTCTTTGATTTGACTGTAATTACGCCTTCCTTCAAATGGTTGAATGCAACAGTGGAAATCCCAACCTCCTAAATGCAGCACTGCAAAGACTAAATGTTCAGTTTCCCAGGTGATTTCTGATATTAACTTTAACTGTCCGACTGCAAGTGTTAAGCTTCCCAGACGTTGCAAATGGTAATCTAACTCATGAACGTTATAGCAATAAACTCGTTTTTGGTAAGGATGAGAATGTTTGATAGTACAGTTGTTGGGTGAAGTACCATTGCCATTGCCATTGCGGGTTTCACCTTTGTGATTGTTAAACAAAGAAGCGATCGCGTGATGGGCTGCAACTTGCTTAAAGGTGATTTGTGAAGTCACCACCAATTGGCGATAAACTTCCCCACCATGTCCGAAAATATCAACATTACTGGGAGCAATGGCAAGGCGTTTGAGGAATTCTTTTTCTAGTTGCACACCTGCCACATCTGCTGCCAATTCTAAAGCACGGGCGGCGTAGCGCAAAATCTGTGTTCCTTCCGGACGAGATATTTCCTCAAAAAACCAACCACAACTAGTAAACATCAACAAAGCATGACGCTGCATTTCCAGCAAGCGTAAAGCGTCTATTTGTTCTGTATCCTTGAGTTTGCTTTTTTGATGACGGGCGAGGAAACGGTGAATATTGTTTGGTGAACGATCCAGAATTACTTTGATATATTCATCTCTTGCTTGCCAGGGATCAATGAAAAACTGTCTACCGTGTTCTTCATACACTTGCGTCAGGCGATCGCGTAACCAATTTAGGGCATTTCGTAATGGGCGACGCCATTGTTGATGCCATTCACCGCCACCACAACCGCAGTTATCTTGCCATCTATCAACACCATGGGCGCAACTCCAAGCGGTAACAGGTTTTAACTCTACCTCCCAACAAGGAGGATTCAAACTCAGATAATGGGCAAAGTTGGTGACAGTCCAACCCCGGTGAGAAAATTCTTTAGTAAAGGCGTATGCGAGAGTTTTCTCTGTTCCTCCCTTGTGATGTCCAAAAGTTTCCCCATCTGTCGCGACAGAAATTAATTGTGCAGGACGATGATCCCCGCGTACCGCCGAACCAATGCGCCCTGCTAAATGTCCGGAGTTGTAGAGAACATCACTAAAGCCCATATCCCGCGAAATCGGGCCATCGTAGAAAAAGATATCGATGTAAGGAAGGGACTGGTGATTAGGGATCGGTGATTGGGAAATAGAATAATCTCCATTTCCCAATTCCTGATCCCCGATCTCCGATTCCTGATCCCCGTTCGCGTAGCGTCTCCTCTGGAGAATCCCCAATCCCCCAACCGTACTCAAGGGAGAAGAAGCTGTGCTGAGTGTGGGTTTGAGATAGCAACGATAGGGACGGGTGGGATCAATCTGACTACCGCCGACTTCGTGCCATTCAGGATGGGGATTGTCTTTGGTTGCTAGAGGACGACAACGCTGTGCTTGCGAGGGTGCTAAGACAATAAAGCGAATTCCTTCTTTAATCAAGGCTTCGAGGGTGGCGTAGTCTACAGCAGTTTCTGCCAACCACATACCTTCGGGATCACGTTTAAAGCGGGATCGGAAATCTGCTTTCCCCCAACGAATCTGCGTATATTTGTCGCGATCATTGGCCAGGGGCATGATGATATGGTTGTATACTTGCGCGATCGCGTTGCCATGTCCATGCAAACGTTCACAAGATTTGCGATCGCCTTCTAAAATTCGCTGATAAACTTCTACGTCGTGGCGTTCTAGCCAGGACATCAGCGTTGGCCCAATATTAAAGCTCAAATACTCGTAATTATTAACGATCCCCACTAGTTCGCCCCGATCATTTAGCACTCTAGCAAAGGCATTCGGGCGATAACATTCATGATGAATGCGTTCATTCCAATCATGAAATGGTGCTGCACTTGGTTGGCGTTCGATCGCATCCAAATATGGATTTTCCCGTGGTGGTTGGTAAAAATGACCGTGTACACTCACGTAAACACCCGTCGCCGTCGTCAAGGGATTAGGCGATTTGGTGTTTGGAGAATTTTCTTGTGATGTCAAATCTATGCCAGTTTGACCTGGCATTTCAGCAGCAGAAGTCATGTAGTGTATCCAAAATCAAAAATACTTGCAATTGTGCCGACAAATATATGCGTTTACCTTGTATAGCGGCATTTCTGGTAAATATTAGCTCATGTAGACAACAACGACCAGATGAATGCACTTCAGAGTATAGCTCATAAAATTACGGGCAATCTGCATCATCAAGCAGTCGTTTCCCGAAATTCAGGAATAAAACAGCTAATTGAAAAAGCCTTTTGATAGGTTTTCCCATTAGCAGTACCAAAAAATTAATTGTCTTTTAATATATTAAACATGATTTCTGGTGTAGAATTTACTGTTTAATAAAAACTTTTGCAAAGAAAAGTTATTAATACTCCGTAAAACTCCAAGTTATTTTACAAATTTTGCTATCTGTGTGTAAATAGCACAATTTCTGAACAATTTAAAAGTAGAGAAAAAGACAAGGGAAACAAGGGAGCAGAAGGGAGAAAGCAGAAAACAAACTACTAACGCTTGACGATTGAACCTTAATTATTGACCGATAACCCCGGATTTATCCGTGGAATCAATTCGTTTTCTAAAATCCAAAATCTAAAATCCAAAATTGTTTGACGATTGACCCTTGACGATTAACCATTGACCATTGACCATTGACAATTGACCATTAACTATTAACAAATGTCAGGTAAAAACATTCTCTTTTTAGTTCTATTGCTGTTTATTCCAGTTTCTGTGGCGGCTCACTTTTTAGAGTGGGGAGATTTAATCGTTTTCATTGCTGCTGGATTAGCTATTTTACCTCTAGCTGCTTGGATGGGAACAGCCACAGAAGAAATTGCTGTGGTGGTAGGCCCTAGCTTAGGAGGATTATTAAATGCTACCTTTGGCAATGCCACAGAATTAATTATTGCGATCATTGCCCTCAAAGCAGGATTAGTAGATGTAGTCAAGGCCAGTATCACTGGCTCAATTATTGGCAATTTGCTATTGGTGATGGGTTTGGCTATGTTATTAGGCGGATTGCGTCATAAAGAACAGACATTTCAACCGATAGTAGCGCGGATGAACTCATCTGCGATGAATTTAGCGGTGATTGCTATTTTATTACCCACAGCAATGAATTTTTCCTCACCAGCAATTGGTGAAAAAACCCTGCAAAATCTTTCTTTAGCAGTAGCTGTTGTCTTAATTCTGGTTTATGCTTTGACACTGTTATTTTCGATGAAAACTCACTCCTATCTTTACGATGTCGGTGTAGCAGAAACAGAAGCTTTGGAAGTGGAGGATCACAAGCCTAATATTTGGTTGTGGAGTGGGGTGTTGCTCGTATGTACCCTTTTAGTAGCAATAGAATCAGAACTACTAGTGGATTCTCTAGAAGCAGCTACATCACAGTTAGGCTTAACAGCGTTATTTACAGGCGTGATCCTTGTTCCTATTATTGGCAATGCTGCTGAACATGCTACAGCTGTCAGTGTGGCAATGAAAGACAAAATGGATCTTTCTCTTTCCGTAGCAGTGGGATCAAGTATGCAGATTGCTCTGTTTGTTGCTCCGGTGTTAGTGATTGTTGGGAAGGTTTTCGGTCAACCTATGGATCTAGATTTTAGCCCCTTTGAATTGGTGGCCGTGACTGTATCAGTCTTAATTGCAAATTCCATTAGTTCTGATGGTAAATCAAATTGGTTAGAAGGTACGTTACTTTTAGCGGCTTACATACTTTTAGGATTTGCTTTTTACTTCTACCCAGTAGTTGATGCTATGAGTTAGAGACAGGACTAAGTTTGGTAATAACCGAAACTATGATTTTTACAGTAGGGGCAATTGATCAATTGCCCCTACTGTGTATAGTTTTGCATAAATTATAAGAGAATCGTGAGTAATCGGTGATCAGTAATAAAAATGTGAATCATCTATCACTAATTACCAAAATAGTGTAAGTAAACAAATGAAGGGTGACACCCCCCAACCCCCTCATTACTTGGCTCAACAAGGAGATTGAGCTACTTAGTAGGAAATTACAATTGCACAAACTTGAACGCTACCTTAATAGTGTTAAATTTAAAATTTAAGTGTAGGAATAATAAACTATACTATGGTTTACGTCTTTTTGTTTTTTTTGTTTGAAATGGCTTGATATTACACATATATTCACTCTATCTGAAATTTTACTCAGATTTTAATTTGCCATCTATCAAAGGAGGCTACTCTGAATATCGCACCGATTTTTTGAAGAAAATAACTAAATTTTTTAGTTATAAATACGCACCATTCCGGAGGATTAACTGTTTGGTGTGTGAAAGAAAATGTGGGCGTTAGTAAAATGAAATACCATGAGTGATATGGGTCTACTGATAACAGGCGTGTTAACAACAGGACAACCTTCTTTGCCTAATACCCAGGTGAATTCACCGATTCAGCTAGACAATGACATAAATAAGTCAGAAGAAAATCAGTTATCTGAGGTTGTTCCTACAAATCAAATCACACCACCTGAATTCATTGCGGAGGATGAACAGGTTTTGGTGATATCGTCAGCGATCGCACCAGATGTTCTTGATGACAATCATCAAGTTCAAACTATCAAACAAAAGTTGCAAGACTTTGATGAATCCAGGAATTCCCCAGTTGTAACAGAAGATACTGTTAAAGACAGTGTTGATGGCTCAAATGTACAGCCAGAGTTTACTTCCATTTCTGAAGGGACAACAACTGACGATAATTTTTCACATACTTTTACTTCCACAACTCAAGCTCAAGATATAAATAAATATACTGCCGTTTCACCAAACCCTGTTCACCATCAGCCTCAGCCTCAATATATTGCAGGAGGACTTAGACAATCACCTCGTATCAGAAATAAACAGCCAACAAACAACACACGAGTAACTAAATTTGCCCAAGCTAGTCCGACTTTACCAATTCTCGGTTTTGGTAATAGGGGTGATGCGGTCAGAGTGTTGCAACGGGTGTTACGATTTAACGGTTATACTGTGCAAGTGGATGGAATTTTTGGTGCTTTAACAGAATCTGCTGTCAAAGCTTTTCAAAATCGCCGAAATTTAGTTTCAGATGGAATAGTTGGTCAAAACACCTGGCGAGAGTTAACAAGGTAGTCCGTTGTCAAATGTTTTTTACTAACGACCCTTGACTCTTGACCATTGATTATTTATCTATGAATCTTTATTGCAATAAAAGTTCAATTATTTGATATTGAAATTACTCTCAATTTGAACATCAGTAAACATAAATCAAGTTTTTTATGATACGACAGATTTACCCAGTTCACTTATTTATAATTGCAGCATGGGAATTGAAATTTGGGTGGATTGCATTATGAGTGAACAAACACACCAAGCAACACAAGATCATAGTGTAGGCAACATCATGATCATCTCTCTGCTTGCCTTATGTGGGCTAACTGTCATATTTCTACTAGGAATTTTTTAGTTAGGATTCAAAAATCTTGGATTTGTTAAAATTGATTCTCAAACAGCAGCCTAGAAATTATCAATATTGGGCTGCTGTTTTGCATTATTTGGTTGTTGGTTGGGACTTAATAAGACCTCTTGCAAAAGTCGAATGAACCCCCCTCAATCCCCCCGTTCACGGGGGGAAGATTTAGTTCCCTCCCCGTAAACGCTTAGGGTTAGGGTGGGGTAAAAATATTTTTGCAAGAGGTCTATACTACTCGGTTAAGAAAAGCGACCAACCTAAAATCCAATATGCTTGGTGTTAAGCCCACAATCCTTTGTACCAGACGCGTAGCAATATTCCGCAGGGTAATTTCGCGTCTCTACGTTCCCAAAATCGAAGCGAAAAATCTTTGCAGTATTAAAACTTTAAAAAACAAAAAGCGCTTGGGAGTGTTACCGTGTTTCCACCCCAGGCGCTTTTCGTTTTACACTTGCTCCTCACACACAATTAAAAGATATCACTACTTTTAGATGATGACAAGTACTTAAGATAAAAAATTTTCTGTTCAATAATTTGCCATTAAAAAAGCGCTTGAAGTGTTACCATGTTGCCACTCCCAGCGCTTTTTACTTCAAACTTACTCCTCACACACAATTAGATATTAACATTGTGTTTATCTATCTATAAGCATAATATAGACACTTTGGCAAGTGTAACATCCTACTTAAGATAGATTAATGTAAAAAGTGACGTATGCCTGTGAAAACCATGACTAAACCAAGTTCATTTGCAGCTTGAATCGAATCTTGATCTCGTAAACTTCCACCTGGTTGCACGATCGCCATAATTCCAGCCATCGCCGCAGTTTTCACAGAATCATCAAAGGGGAAAAATCCATCACTAGCAAGGACTGCACCTTTAGCTTTCTCACCAGCTTGTTCAAGGGCTATTTTCACTGAACCAACGCGGTTCATTTGTCCTGCACCAACACCTAAAGTTGTGCGATCGCTACTTACAACAATGGCATTCGATTTGACGTGTTTACAAACTTTCCATGCAAACAGTAATTCTGCTAATTCTGTGGGTGTGGGTTGGCGTTCGGTGACGATTTGCCATTGACTGGTATTGGCGACAATATCATCTGAAGCTTGGACTAGGAAACCACCTGCGATCGCTTTGACTGTTTCTTTGGAACCACTACTTAAATCTGGTAAAATCAAAACCCGTACTTTTGACTTCGCAGCCAGAATTGCTTTGGCGTCCTCTTCACATCCTGGTGCGACTACACATTCTAAAAATGTTTTCGTTAACTCAGTTGCTGTTGCAGCATCAATTGGACGGTTGAGGGCAACAATACCACCAAAAGCAGACACAGGATCAGCATTGAATGCTTTTTGGTAAGCTGCGGCAATTGTATCTCCTTGAGCTGTACCACAGGGATTAGTATGTTTAATCACCGTAGCAGCAGGACTATCTGTGAATTCAGCGATGATGCGGCGTGCTGCTTCTAAATCAACTAAGTTATTGTAACTGAGTTCTTTGCCTTGCAGTTTAGTAGCAGCAGCCCAACCTGTGGAGTTTGCACCGCTTTGATACCAAGCTGCACTTTGATGGGGGTTTTCGCCATAGCGCAAAGATTGTAGTTGTTTTCCAGAAATAGTGAATGTTTCTGGTATCTCTATTTGTTGTGTTTTGAGCAGATAAGATGCGATCGCTTGATCATAACTAGAAGTATGCAAAAATCCTTTCAAAGCACATTTTTGGCGAAATTCCAACGATGGTTCTGTGTGTTGGCGTAATTCCTGTAAATACTCGTCATATTGACAGGGATCGCACAATACGGTCAAATGGGCAAAGTTTTTTGATGCTGCTCTCAGCAGAGTAGGGCCACCAATATCAATTTGCTCAATTGCTTCTGCTAATGTGACATCAGGTTTAGCGATGGTTTCCTCAAAAGGATAGAGATTTACCACCACTAAATCTATTGGGCGAATTTGGTTATCTGTCAAATCCATCATATCTTGCGGAATATCGCGACGCGCGAGAATTCCTCCGTGAATGCGCGGATGTAGAGTTTTAACACGACCACCTAATATTTCTGGAGAGCCTGTGTAATCTGCGACTTTTTTAACTGGTAATCCCGCATTTTTGAGAGCTTGAGCAGTACCACCACTGCTAATCAACTCAAAATCAAATTCTTCTACTAAGCTACGAGCAAGTTCAATTAATCCAGTTTTATTTGATACACTCAACAGTGCAAGACGCGCCATAATTTCCCAGTTTGATTTGATTAAGACAAGCAATATCCCATCTGGGAATAAATTCCCAGGCTAAAAGCAAAACTCGGCTAAAGCCAACTAAGAGGTTTTGATTAATTGTTATATTCTCTAATATTTGGAACTTAGAACATAGTCAGCTTTAGCTGAGTTGAGCTATTAGCCTCAGAATTAATTCTGAGGCGGACTAAAAGCAATATCCCCCTGGGAATAAATTTCCAGGCTAAAAGCAATATCCCCCTGGGAATAAATTTCCAGGCTAACTAGGAAAATACCAAACTCAGTTTAATGCTTGTGGCGATCGCGGGAATACTAAGTGCAGAACATATCAAATACAACTTTTATGTCTTTGTGGCGACTTTACTATCATCTTGTTTGGGCTACAAAAAAATGCCAGCCATTAATCACCACCAATATAGAAACCGAACTTTATAGTTACATTATTGGCAAAGCCGATCAATTAGGTAGCATCATCCATGCAATTGACGGCGTAGAAAACCACATTCATTTAGTAGCTTCAATTCCGCCCAGAATTTCCATTTCTAATTTTGTCCAAAATATCAAAGGTAGCAGCGCTCATCATCTCAATCATCTATCCTCTTCCAAAGATGTGTTTATTTGGCAACGTGGATATGGCGTTTTCTCGCTAGGAGGAAAACAACTTGAGCAAGCTGTTGCTTACGTGAAAAATCAGAAAGCTCATCACCTGAACGGAACCACAATTTCATCTTTGGAAAATCATACTCATGAAGATGATAGTCCAAAGTTCAAAACCTCTTAGTCAGCTTTAGCCGACTAAGAGGTTTTGATTAATTGTTATATTCTCTAATATTTGGAACTTAGAACATAGTCAGCTTTAGCTGAGTTAAGCTATTAGCCTCAGAATTAATTCTGAGGCGGACTATTTTGCAACTCGCAAACTAAACTTTTGCGACTCATAAACTAGCTTTTGCAACTCGCAAACTAAACTTTTGCGACTCATAAACTAAACTTTTGCGACTCATAAACTAGCTTTTGCAACTCGCAAACTAAACTTT
>NZ_JCACKS010000202.1:40711-54311 GCF_059505505.1 Pelatocladus sp.
TGCGACTCATAAACTAACTTTTGAACTCATAAACTAACTTTTGCAACTCGCAAACTAAACTTTTGCGACTCATAAACTAACTTTTGCAACTCGCAAACTAGCTTTTGCAACTCGCAAACTAGCTTTTGCAACTCGCAAACTAAGCTTTTGCGACTCGTAAACTAGCTTTTGCGACTCGTAAACTAATCCTTTTTTTGTTACCTTCAGCAGAGAATTAATCTGAAACCCTGATTTTGACGTTGTTTTTCACCAAGAGGATTTACATGCAATACCGTTGATTTATTCTCAAAATTCTGTAAGTTCACTCAGGCTACTATGTGTGCTAATTGCGTATTCTATTAGTATCAAAAAACCTAGTATGCCTAGTCATCAGGTTCTCTAAGCTGTTCAGCATTTAAATCGAGCGAGCAATCTCGACACAGTAAGCAGTATAGCTCTCAAAAATCCTAGTTTAAATGCACATCAGCTTATATCAAATCCAAACAGGAAAAGTTTATGGCGCAACGTAAACGCAACTCTATCGCACTCACCAAAGCTGAACGACGGATTGAAGGAATGCAGATGATTAATTCTGAGTTAGACTTTGGTCATGGATTATCAATCGCTATGTACCAGACGAAAATTCTGGAGTTACGAGACAAGCTAGCCGCCTATAATCGAGCAAGGGCGATGGTAGAAAGAACACAGAATGCATTAACAGAAGCAGAACGTGAATTAAATGTGTATTCTGAGCAGATGCTGTTGAGTGTTGCATCTCGCTATGGCAAAAAGAGTGATGAGTATGGGATGGCTGGTGGAACGCGCAGATCAGAGCGAAAGAAACGCGCGGTAGCGGATCAAACACCAATACCTGCTGAGTAAAGCATTACGTCAAGGTAGATAAAACGGTCAATAATTTGATTAATATCGATAAGGAGAGTTAAATCATGGGAGAAAATATCTGTCTTTAGAATTTATTCAGCTTCCCCCAAAAACAGGAAAAGCACCTAAAGGATTAATCGTCGCTTTGCATGGTTGGGGTGCAAATGCTGAGGATTTAGCATCTTTAGCACCATACTTAAATTTGACTGATTATCAATTTGTGTTTCCCAATGCACCTTTTTCTCATCCTCATTCGCCTATGGGAAGAGCTTGGTATCAACTGAGCGCGGATAATATGTATGAGGGACTAACACAAAGTCGGCAATTATTGACAGATTGGTTGCTTAGTTTAGAAAATAGAACTGGTATACCGCTATCGCAAACGATTTTAAGCGGTTTTTCCCAAGGAGGGGCAATGACTTTAGATATAGGATTAAAGTTACCCTTTGCAGGTTTAGTTGTCATGAGTGGCTATTTACATCCTGGTGCTATAGAGACATCGCTTGCAACATCTCTAGCTCCGGTTTTAATCACTCATGGCAGATATGATCAAGTAGTACCATTACGAGCCGCACTCAACGCCAAAGAAACTTTAGAGTCGCGAGGAATTGCAGTACAGTACTATGAATTTGATATGGGTCATGAAATCCAACTACCAATCCTAGAATTAATACGTAATTTTGTGATTAATACTCAAGTAACTACAGAGTAGCTTGTTGCTAGATTTTGTCTTATCCCAGTTACAAAAGTTTTACAAAATCCGGTATATATTCGGAAAAATTTCACGTAATTCATGCTCTCAAATGAGTAATATATATTGGGTGGCTGCGTCGGGCGCAAACAAACCCAAACTGGATGCAAATGCTGCTAACGGGAGGGGCGAGCATTATGAAAACTCTAAGCATTTCCAAAAAAGACATTGCTACTATGACTCCACAAGATGTAGAAAAATTAGCTACACGCTTGGAGCAGGATAACTATAGCAATGCTTTTGAAGGTTTGGATGATTGGCACATGCTACGTGCGATCGCATTTCAACGCCCAGAGTTAATTGAACCATATATTCACCTTCTAGATTTAGAACCCTACGATGAGGCCTGACAAACGGGTTCTGATTGCTATGGGCGGCGGGATCGCCGCCTACAAAATTTGTGAAGTTGTTTCCACATTATTTAAAAGTGGTGTGGAAGTCAGAACTATTCTGACTAATTCTGCCCAAAAATTTATCACACCTCTGACTTTTTCCACTCTCTCACGCCATCCCGCCTTTACAGATGAAAATTTTTGGCAACCAATTTATTCTCGTCCCTTACATATAGAATTGGGCGAATGGGCAGAAGTGTTCTTAATCGCACCTTTGACAGCTAATACATTAGCAAAATTAGCTCACGGAATGGCTGATAATTTGCTTACAAATACCGTCTTAGCTTCCACTTGTCCTGTAGTATTAGCACCAGCGATGAACACCGATATGTGGGAACAACAGACGGTACAGCAGAATTGGCAAAATGTTTTAAAAAATAGTCGTTTTCATAGTTTGCAACCAGGATCGGGATTACTAGCGTGCGATCGCGTCGGTGCTGGAAGAATGGCAGAACCGCCAGAAATCATTGCTTATATTCAATCTTTACTGCACACTAGAGGTAAGCGGGACTTAACAGGAAAGCGAGTCTTAATCAGTGCGGGGGGAACACGAGAGCATTTTGACCCCGTGAGATTTATTGGTAATCCTGCTACGGGAAAAATGGGGTTAGCTTTAGCACAAGCAGCATTACATCGAGGCGCAAATGTGACTTTAGTACATACCCCGATGAATGCTGAAATTCCTTTAGAGATAAAAGCAATTCCTGTGGTAAGTGCTGAAGAAATGCACTCTGCTATAGTACGTAATTATTCTAATATGGATGTCATAATTATGTCGGCAGCAGTTGCAGATGTCAAACCACGAGAGTATAATACTGAGAAATTGCCCAAGCGATCGCTTCCAGAATATTTAGCTTTAGAACCTGTACCCGATATAATTGCAGAATTGTCCCAGCAGAAACAACCTCATCAATTATTAATTGGATTTGCTGCTCAGACAGGAGATATTATCACTCCCGCTTGGGAAAAATTGCACAGAAAAAATTTAGACGCAATTGTTGCTAACCCAGTAGATAAACCTGATAGTGGTTTTGGCAGCGACAACAACCAAGCAGTATTCTTAGATAGACAAGGTCGTCAGCTAGAAATTTCACCATGTACTAAATTGCAGCTAGCTCATTATTTATTTGATTTTGTTGGTAGTTTTAGTAGTTAATTGGATAACTGCTTCACTTTAGCTGTATGAGTGTCCAAGCTCAAGAAATTTTCAAGTTGATATTAATCAATAATGATATAAAAGGGTGCAAGCTACGGCATAATGATTGCGAGCAGAGCAGAATTGCCACAAATGATACTAACAAGGCTGACAGAAGAATTAGACAATCTAAGTAAAAATGGTAGTAACGGAGTTCTCATCTTATACAACCACACTGTCGTTTGGAATCTTTACTTTAATGGCGGGAAGTTGGTTTATGCTACAGGTGGAATGCATCCTGTTAGGCGCTGGAATAGAGCCTTAAAGCAGCATTGTCCCAATTGGCAGTGGAATGTTGAGTCTTCTGTATTGTCCGACGATAATCAATCTTGGGAATGTCACCTCCTTGCTCAAGGGATTAGCCAAAGAAAATTGAGTGCAATCCAAACCAAGTTAGTAATTCGTAGTATTGTTCAAGAATGTTTTTTTGAAATAAGTAACTATAGAGACTTAAAAAATAACTGGACACCTACTCAAAAAGATATATTTCATTTACCCCAGCTCATAGCCTTGTCTTCCTGGGAAATACTTTCAGTTTTTACCAAAGCAACAAACACACAACAAAAATGGCAAGCTGCTGGTTTAGATCACCTTAGTCCCAGTCTCGCCCCAGTTTTGACTTCAACGGTAGATTCTCAAATCATCCCAGTTTCCGATAAAAAGTATTTCAACAGTGATTTCACCCTATGGGATATTGCTCTAGAGCAAGAAAAATCAGTAGTAGAAGTGGCTCTCTATTTAATCCCTTGGGTTGATAAAGGTATATTAGAACTTCAGAAGATTCCAGATTTACCATTACCAACTATAAAAAAAATAGTAGCAGCAACGCCCCCCTCATTAGAAAATAAATCTATTACATCTGTTCAAAAATCTGCTCAGGAATCTGCTCAAAAATCCATTCAAGAATCTATTGATAAATCTACCCAAAAACAACCTTTAATTGCTTGTATTGATGATAGCCCAGTGTTGGCTTATGCTTTAAGAAAAATATTGATCCCCGCCGGATATCAAATGTTGAGTATTCCAGAGCCGATGCGAGGATTTTCTCAACTCATCGAACACAAGCCTGATTTAATCTTGTTAGACTTGCTCCTACCAAATGCTGATGGTTATAGCATCTGTAAATTTTTGCGCGATACCCCCACTTTTCGGAATACGCCAATTATTTTTTTGACAGAACGAAATAACCCTATTGATCGGGCCCATGCTATGTTAGTCGGTGCCACTGAATTTTTAGGTAAGCCACCACAGCCAGAAGAATTATTACAAATGCTTCATAAATACCTTGGGCAATAAATAAGTGCCTAAAGTCACAGCCAATCACTTTTCAAACAACCTCTTAAAGAAGTTGGGGGATCTTGCAATACGGTTCGGTTAATAATTTTTCGTCATAATTTGGGTATGTAGAGACGTTGCAGTGCAACGTCTCTACGAGGTATAAATGCCAATCAATTTGTCTTATCCGAAACGTATAGGGAGATCTGGGATTCCGTATTTTCTCACAACTCAATTAGAATAGCTATAGTTCGTATAATAAAGATCACTGGATGAATCAAACCGCTTCATCCACAATTAAGCCACCCTTCAGGAAAATTTTAGGTATATCCAGAATGCTCATAATTTTTTCCTGATAGGGAGCAGCCCCTTGACAATATTGAGCATTAATTGAATTGATTGTAGTTGGTATTGCTGTTACTTTTTGTAAGTTCAGGGAAAACATCACATCATAAATTTCTTCGACTATTACACCAGCAACTATACCCTCAACTTCGATTACCATTACTTTAGAACCAACAAGCACACTCTTTGATGGCACATTTAATAGTAATCCACGCAGATCAATTAGGGTAAGTATCTCACCTCGCAGATTCATATTACCGATGATATGTGATGGACAACAAGGAATAGGAGTCACATGATAAATATCAGTAAACTCCCGCACCATTTCTAAATCAACACCAAAAAGATAGTCATTTAAAGTAATGATTGCTAAAGTTTTAAAGTTTTTAAAATCCTGAGTTTTTGTTGAAAGTCTAAGGTTATCTGCTCTTTGTTTAAAAACTTTTCTTTCTTCTAAAGTTGCATTTTGGCAAAATGTAGACTTTTGTAGCAGTAAAAAATCGGAATCGTTCGTTTGAAGTTCGTCTACATTAGAACTATCAAACATATCCTGTTGCAGATAGTTTTGTAAAGACACAAGTTGTTGTGTCTCGTCAAAGTATAACCAATTATTTGGATTATTTAGGATTAAAATATCATCTGGAAAATGAGTAACACCAGTAATAATATTTCTTTGTTCAACGACTAATTTTCGTTCATCATTAAGTTCAGTAGCAATTTCATCTAAAGATATTTCTCTAATTTCATGAATTTGATTAACAAGAATGCCTAATCGTAATTTTTCATACTTTAAAACTACTACACTATCTGTCAAGTGAGAATCTGGTGACAGATAGCCCAATTTCAGATTCAAATCCATTACTGGCAAAATCTCTCCCCGGAGATTGACAAAACCAATAATTCCATTAGGAACTTCTGAAATTGTTGTCAACTCTGGCAGATTGAAAATCTCTTCTACGTAAACCGTGTCAACGCCGTAGAGATAGTTATTTAAACTAAAAGTGAGATACAGATTTTTCTTCATTTTTTGATTACTGACTTTTTAATATAAACAAGGGATTCTGGGAATATTTTTGTGTGAAAATTACTCAAATTTTGATTGCAAAGTTCTGTATGTCCTGTAATTAAATATCCTAATGGTTGGAGAGTGTGATAAATTTTTTCTAAAATTTTGGCAATTACTGTAGGTTCAAAATAAATAAACACATTCCGACAAATAACTAAATCCATATCTCTAAAATCGGAATATGGATGAATAAACAAATCTTTGACTAAATTTGTATATTCAAACTTGACCATTTTTTTGATTTCTTCATCTAAGTAATAATTATTATTAAAATCGATAAAATATTTGTGAATTATATTTGCATCAACGCTTCTCAATGACCAAGCTGTATAAATTCCTTCCTTTGCTTTTTTCAATGCTTCTTTGTTGATATCTAAAGCCAAAATCGTTACATGCCATTCCTCTAAATTAGGAATCAACTCTTTTAAAATAATTGCAATCGAATAAGGCTCATCACCTGTTGAACATCCTGCGCTACAAATACGAATAGTTTTGTAATCTCGTTTACGTTTAATTATTTCGGGAAGAATTTGATTTCGTAATAAATTAAATTGTCCTTTATCTCTAAAAAAGTAACTTTCTGTATTCGTCAAAATCGCAATAAATTTCTGCCATTCTATGTAGCCATATATCGTAGAAGATACTAAAACTTTATAATATATTTCTGGGTATAATATTTTCAGAGCTTTCATACGCAAAAATATTTTTTGGATCAAATTTGCTTGATCGCGCTCTCGAATTTTGATTCCGGTATGCTTGGCAATTAATCGAATAAAAGCTTTTTTTAGCCCTATACTTAAAGTCTCTGCTTCTGACACTTTGACTCCTGATTATTCTCTTCACAATTTATGAAAATTATTTTGCAACAGAGACAGCAACCTTGGCGCGATCGCCTGAATTGGTAAAACCTGTTGCGCGGCTCCTAACTCAACTGCTGCTTTTGGCATTCCAAACACAACAGAAGAAGCTTCATCTTGAGCGATAGTCAAACCACCAGCTTGAGCGATCGCCTGCATTCCTTCTGCTCCATCTCTACCCATCCCAGTTAACAAAATTCCCACAGATGCTTGACCATAAAATTTGGCAACAGATGCAAATGTAACTGTCACCGAAGGGCGATGTCCTGCAACTGGTGGTGAGTCAGAGTAAATAAATCTCCCCCTTTCATCAAGTTCTAAATGCTGTTGTTCTGGTGGAAAATAAATTCTCCCTGGTTTTGGTATGTCCCCTAGTTGAGCAATTTGAATTGATAATCGACAATCAACACCTAACCAATCAATTAATCCTTGCAAAAAACCAAGATAAATATGTTGTACACAAATCACTGGTAAGGGAAAATTTAATGGTAATTTAGTTAATATCTCTTTCAGAGCTTGGGGACCACCTGTAGATGCTCCAATAACTACTAGTTTTGGTTTAGTCAAAGAGCGAGAATACAAACCAGCCAGATTTTCTGCTTGTAAATTCTGTGTTTGTGTAGCCAGTTTTCGCTTTTTCCGAAATACTTTTACCCCAGAAAGAATTTTTATCTTGTTAATCAACTCCTGTTTGAATACCTCATCATCTTCTACCAATCCGATGGTTGGCTTCGGAAAAATATCCACAGCTCCTGCTTCTAAAAGCTGAAAAATATTTTTGGAATCATCTGTTTGTACGGAAACACTAATTACTAAAATTGGTCGCGGATAGAGTGCCATAACTTCAGTTATCAACTCTAAACCATTCATGTGAGGCATATGAAAGTCTGTACAAATTACATCTGGTTCAACTTTAGGAATTAGTTGCAAAGCTTCTAAACCAGTGCAAGCTTCTCCAACCACCTCAATTTGTGGTGATGAGGTCAAAATTCTTTTTAAAAGTACCAGAGCAATTTGTGAATCTTCAACTAACAAAACTCGAATTGGCATTGATTATTTTTTAGTGGTTAGTGGTTCGCTCAAAAAACATATAATTGGGTAGACACAAATAAAGCTAACTGGTGAGGGTCGTCATTGGTCATTGGTCATTTGTCGGGAGCATCTCCCCGTTCCCCGCTCCCCATTCTCCGCTCCCTGTTGTACTTATTTAAATTAATCTTCCTAATATTTCTAAAAGAACATCTTGATTAAAATTACTTTTGATAATGTAAGCATTAGCCCCGACATCAGCTCCTCTTGTTTTATCTGCCTCAGAAGCAAGTGTTGTCACTAAAATAATCGGCAATGTTTGATATTCTGAATGCTGACGTATTTTAGCAGTAAGTGACAATCCATCAAGATTGGGCATTTCGACATCAGAAATAATCGCATCAAATTTACGAGTTTGGAGTTTGTTATAGCCATCTAGTCCATCTTCCGCGATTACGACTTCATATCCGGCTTTTTCCAAAAGCCGTTTTTCTTGGGTGCGAACAGGGATGGAATCTTCTACTAAGAGAATCACTGGTTTTGTTTTTACTATTTTTCTTTGTTTTGCAGAAACTACAGATGTGGTTTGCTGGTGCAAAGATTTGAGCAAATCGGAGGGATTAAGAATCATGCACACTTTTCCAGAACCGAGAACTGTGGCGCCACTGACATTACGCACCCGTTTTAATAACTGAGTTTGAGGTTTAATTACTACTTCTTGAGTTTGCATAAGGCGATCAACAAACAATCCAAATTGTTCTTCTCCTACTTTGATTAAAATACAAGGTTGTTGAGTGTGGTTTTGTTGCTCAAATTTAACAACTTGAGTATAAGCAGGAGAGTTATAAAGTTCCAGCAAATCAGCAAGATTCGCAACCACAATACTTTGTTCATCCAAGTTAATAGTTATGCAATCTTTTTTAATCAAAATTTGTTGAGGAGAGATAAATAAAGTTCTTTGCACAAACTCAATCGGTAAAGCATGAACAATACCTTGAACTTCAAACAGCAGTACATTGTTAATCGCCAAACTTGTATTTAACTGAATGCGAAAGGTACATCCTTGAGTTGGGATTGATTCGATTTCAATATTACCTTTGAGTCGTTCGATGTTTGTCCGTACGACATCTAAACCGATTCCTCTACCAGAAATTTCTGTAATAAAACTTTGGGTTGAAAAACCAGGAGCCAAGATCAAAGCATGAATTTGGCTATGAGTCATAGTTTCCAGTTCTTTATAACTGTACAATCCACGTTTGAAGGCGGTTTGTTTGATTTTCTCGATGTTTAACCCTCGTCCATCATCTGCTATTTCTATGACAATTTTGTTGGCAATTTGATAGCCCTTCAACCAAATAGTGGCGACGGGAGATTTACCGAGTTTTTCTCGCTCACTGGGAGTTTCAATGCCATGATCTATAGCATTACGAATCATGTGCATCAGAGGATCTTTAATTTCTTCGAGAATACGTTTGTCAGTGGTGATTTCTCCACCGGATATCATTAATTCCACTTGCTTGGATTGTTGTTTGGCTAAATCTCGAACGGTGCGAGGAAGTAACTCAAACACGGTGGATAAAGGTAAAAGCCGGAGAGTACGAATTTTTTCTCTTAATTCTCCAGTAACAATGTCTAATTTAGTATTGTGTTCTTGAATTGTATTTCTTAAAGAATAGATAGTTTTTTCTAAGCGTTCTGTGTAGGGATCAATGTTTAATGATGAAGACTCAGCAACTTTTGTTTGGTTATAAAAAGCTTTCCACTCTTCCCAGAGGTTTGTCATTTCCTCTATTGCAGTAGCGGTATGAGCTATGGCATTTTTGGTGAGAGTTAGTTCTTCGGTGTGTGTAATTAAAGCATCTAAATGAACAGTTTGTACCCGAATTGTATCGATGTGATAAGGTTGACTAGATCCTAAAGAGGGAGGGGGTAAATCTTGAATTACTGGCTTGACAGAAATTGGGGTGGGAAGTGGCGAGAGTTCAGGAAGAACTGGTAAAGATTCCGGGGTTGTGGATGGAGTAACAACTCCCACTAAATTGTCAAGTATTTCGGCTGTATTTACCCCAGTTGCTTCACCAGTCACAGCTTCGTATACCAAAAAACCGATCGCATCCAATGCTTGATAAAGGCGATCGCTCACTTGTGGAGTTAAGCTCATTTGTTGACGTTTGATTCCCAACAAAATCTCTTCGAGTTGATGGGTGAGGGTGACTACATTTTCTACCCCTAAACTACGGGAATCTCCCTTCAAACTGTGAGCTTCTCGCAGTAACTGTTGTAACGTGGCTTCATCTTGTGGCTGCTTTTGCAAGTGTAGTATACCTGCTGCCAGTGTCTGCAAACGTTCTTCGCTAGTAGTTTGATAAATGTCTCGAAGTTCTTCGTCTTCTATAAAAGAAAATTTTGTTTGAGGAGTATTGCTATTATCTGTTGGAAAGACGGGCGATCGCGCGTCTTTCAACCCATTGGTGCTTATTGTAGATTGATTCTCTTGTGCAACTAATTCTTGTGGGGTGATAACTAGTTGTACTTCTTCTAAAAGTTCCTGTTCTGGCGGTTTTGACTGTGCAACAGCTACCATTAATTGTTCAAGGATATCAGCTGTATCTACCCCAGTTGCTTCACCAGTTACAGCTTCGTATACCAAAAAACCGATCGCATCCAATCCGAGATAAAGGCGATCGCTCACTTCTGGAGTTAAGATCATTTCTTGGCGTTTAAGGCTCAAGAGAATCTTTTCGACCCGATCACTGAGAGTTACTACATCTTCTACACCAATAATTCTGGAGTCACCTTTGAGGCTATGGACTATTCTTGCTAATTTTTCTAAAGTAGCTTCAACTTCATCCTTTGGCTGTTGTTGTAGATGCAGCAAACCATCTGTCAGTTTTTGTAAATTTTCTTCACTGGAAATTTTATACAATTCCCGCAATTCTTCATCTTCTATAAACATGATTTGGTCATTGGTCATTGGTCATTGGTCATTGGTCATTAGTCATTGGTCATTGGTCATTGGTCATTGTCCATACTCCCCATCTACACGATTTCTTTGAGAGTCAGAGCAACTGCGCTGAGTTGTTCAGTACCAAGTTTGGTTTGGTTGATACCAGTAGCAGTTTCTTTTGCTCCTCTGTTGATATTGTCCATTGCTTGGACAACTTGTTGAATAGCATCTAATTGTTGCTTGAGATTGAGTGAGATTTGTTGATTATTCACGACCATATAATTAATTGCGCCTGCTACTCCAGCAAAAGCTTGATCTGATTTTTGAACATTTTCCACTCCTGTTTTCACTATCTTGGTGCCTTCTTCTGTCACCATGACAGTTGAATTAATAGCTTTTTGAATGCTAGAAACGAGGATATTAATCTTGTCAGCAGATTTTTGACTTTGATCGGATAATCTGCGAATTTCATTGGCAACTACAGCAAAGCCTTTTCCATATTCTCCAGCACGGACTGCTTCAACTGAGGAATTGAGCGCCAACATATTAGTTTGGTTTGCTAAATCAGAAACAATTTGGGAAATACTAGCAATTTGACTAGCTTGTGCGCTTAGATGCACAATTTGGTCGGCGATCGCAACTACTTTCTTTTCGAGGATGAACATACTTTCGAGAGTTTCTTTCACAGCTTGACTACCATCTTCTGCGGTTGTGAGAGCTTGCTGTGCGGCGGTAGTGGCTGATTTTGCTTGTTGAGCTGACTGACGACAAGAAGCTTCCAATTCATCCATCGTTGTTGTAGTTTCATGTACTGAGGCTGCTTGCTGTCCAGCTATGCGTGCTTGCTGATCCAAACCAGAAAAAGTTTGCTGAATAGATGCAGATATTACATTCACTAATTGCTTGATCAGATGTACAACTTGACGTGTCCTGAAAATTGCCAGCGATAGCACCACAGCCAGAGAAATAAGAATAATCAAAATGGTGACGATTTTCAATGAATGGACAGTGGCAAAAACACTATTTTTGGGGATTCGATTGATTACTACTAAAAATTCTGGTTGATTTGGACTGGGATCAACTCGACGGAATGCAAATAGATAATCTCCTTGCTCAACAAATCCCTTTTCACTACTTAATATCTTTTTGGCTACATTTGGAGAATAATCTTGATCTAATTTGTCATTTTTTTTAAATTCAAATCCCCACTCTTTTGCAGCATTGGGATGGGAAATGTAAAATCCATCTTGATTAACAATGAATTTTTCTTGATCTGGATATATATTTTCTGTATTTTCCCGTTGATTATTACCCTCTTTAAAAGCTTTGATAAATTTATCAGCAAATACATTAGCGACAATAATTCCCTTTTTTTGTCCAGATGAATTCAGAATCGGTATACTGTACCTAATAGTTGCTTGATAAGGTTTTTTTATCTCACCGTTTTCCTGGTTGAGATCAACAGGAGAAACATATAACTTTTTAGGTGAGAGCTTCATCGTTTCAGTAAAAAATTCTCTATCTCTTTGTTGTTGTAGTTCTCCTTCAGGGACAATTTTGCTCTTAGAACCATCAACATCAACTCGTACTAATTCTTTGCCATTTTCATCTATGTAACGGAGTTTCATATAATGAGGATTTTGTTCCATCATGGCAACAAAATTAGCTTGTAACTGTCCAACCCAGGCGTTATAGGATAAATTAGTTTCCCCGTCTAATCCACCATTATCTCTTGCTCGGATGATTCCTTGAATTGGAGGAGTTTTGCTTAAGAAAAAAACGTTATTACTAACACCATCTAGAAAATCATTAATCTTATTAGCTTCTTTATTTGACTCAGTTTCCATATTGTTTTTTGCAACTTCCAATAGGCTGTTATTGGAAGCATAAATACCATACAATCCCACAATTGAGACGGGAATCATAGTACTGAAAACAAGCAATATGATAAATTGATCCTGAACTTTTAATTGATTCGGCAATTTTTTGAAGATTTTACTTAACATGGCTGATGAGTGATACTTAGAGATGTTTTACAGAGAACTATTTATCTATTTATTGGTCAATACTTGGGAATGGGAAAAACCTAGATTTTCATGATTAGTTTATAAAATTTTCTCCTAAATGACTAAGATAAAAATAGAGAAAGTGGGAAAGGAGAAAAAGAATAGGAATAGGATTTTGATTTGTGCTGGTGTAGGCAGTTCATGATGGTTATTCAATTCCTAATTACCGATTACTATTCATCGTGAATTTAAATTTTTATGTGTTTGTTAAATCTTCTGAAAAAAACAATCTAAGTTTACTTTTATTTGTATTTATCAATGCTCAGAATTTGCTGTAAAATATTTACTATTACAAATTGATAGATATTAGGAAATTATCTGATTAGGTTTTAGAGGATGTTTGAAAAGTCCTCTTGTCGATAGCAAAATGTTGTAGATACCCCTAAATCCCCCTACCCTTCAAGAAGGAAAAGCCCAATACGCTTGGTATTAAGTAGAAAAGTAGAAAAGTAGGTTGGGTTGAGCGCGAGCGTAACCCAACAAAGTTCTGACGCTGTTGGGTTACTCTCTCTAGAAGCCGCGCAGGGCGCGTCTACGTTCCTCAACCCAACCTACATCAGTTTTAGTTTTGACAAATACTTTGATATTTTAAGCACCTATGCCAAATTACAAGGATAAGATCGACGCACAATGCCGATTTTCCTGGTAGCCTTGGCATATAATCCACAGACGCAAGTACTTAAGCTACTTCCAAAATCTGTGGCAGATTGGTAGACTCCGCAGATTATACATCAACGTAGGAGAAAGTAAGCATTGGTTATTGGTCATTGGTCATTGGTCATTGGTCATTGGTCATTGGTCATTGGTCATTGGTCA
>NZ_JCACKS010000203.1:0-54224 GCF_059505505.1 Pelatocladus sp.
TACCCCTTCGCCCCTAATCCCCACTCCCTTGGGGGGAGTGGGGGCCCCGAGTTCCTCAGAGGAGACCCCTACCTTCCCCAATCCCCAATTCACACCCCCACCACCCACACCCTATTACCTTTCATCCTCACAACAACAACGCGATCGCCTTGAAAAAATTCTTGAGTTTCATCGGTGAGGGCGACAAAATCTACTAGGGAACCTTTGAGATTGACGCGGATTTTTCCTGGACTATTGTGATTGAGAGGAATTTCCACAGTTCCGTAAGAACCGACGATATTATCCATGCGTACGAAACTGTCTATTGCGAGGCGTCGGCGTTGTAAAAAAATCAGTAAAACGATGAACGCACCAACTAAAACTCCCAGGGCGACTGTAATACCAGCAATTACCAAAATTGAATTCTTCATAAATATTCCAATTTAACCGCCACAGCCACCACATCCACCACCACATCCACCACCGCAACCACTCCCACATCCACCACCACATCCACCACCATCACCACTACTGCTGCTAGTGCTTGGCGGTGTGAAGACTTGTTTTAAATCTGCTAAAGAACCTATTAAGACTGCACTACCAAATAAAGCAAAAGAAAATGCAATGTTAGATGAATTGGAATAGGATAAGCGATAGTAATTGAGGGTGCGATCGCCAAAGCGAGTGCGGCGTGGTTTAGTCAATAGCAAGAAGGCAAAAATAGCCGTCAAAATGCACATTACTATTAAGAAACCTACAGGTTTACCGCGTGAAACTCCCACAAATATTTTGCTTATTCCCAACAACAATAATGCTAGAACGGGTATTGCAGTTGCAATTTGAATCATCCTCGCTTGGCGATCGCTAATTAATAAACCTTGGTTTTCTAAGTTTCGCTTAATTGAATTTGTTGCTGATACTAATCTTGCACGGATACTTTCAATCGGAGCATCATTGATACCACTAATGCTTTCCTTAATCATTGCTTCTGTTATTGATTTTTCCAAAGGGTGACTATTGGCAGATGGAGCATTTTCTAAATGTAAAGTCCGGCTTGTTGCTGATACTTTGATAACTTTGTCTTGAACAAGTTTGGCGATCGCAGCATCTACGGCTCGATATGCACCACCATTCAAATATGCTAATTCATAAGCATCTAAAGAGGTAGATTCACTCAGAGAATGATTAACAGATGTACTTAAAAACCAACGTAAAGTTCTAGCAATCACCAAAGTAACACTTGCCAGCAAAAAATAAAACCAGAGAAACTCATATCCATTTAACTTCAATGGATTATTAATCGAAGCTGCTAACAAAGGCTCATTATTTGCTACTATTAATCCCAAAGAAAATGGCATCAGTAAAACTGGTGATATATTTCCTATAGGACGTAGTGTAAAACAAGCTAAATTTATCTTTGGAAACTGGAATAATTCTTTAGGCAAAATCCAATTTTCATGAGTATTCACCCGCACAAAATTAGTATTACGATCAAAACGAATATGCGGTGCTAACCAAATATCTGCTGGTGGAGTTTGCCCAAAAAAATGCTCGTAACTTGCCAAAGTTTGAATATACAAATCTTGGAATTTATGATGTTCAACACTACCACCACGAGTCGGATTGTGATGCAGTGGTGTTTGTAAAACTTTTGAACAAAACTCGTCCCAATAAGAATGTGTATAAGTTAAGTGGAGATGCCAAACTTGATCTACTTGTTCTGATGGCGTTACCGTATGTTCCGCAACAACCGATAAAAAAGCAAACTTTTTATACTCCTCAATTGCCCGTTTGGTATATTCAGCACTCCAACCATTTTCTTTCGCTAGCTTGTTGCTGAAAGGATAAACAGCATCCTTTTCGTCTAAAGAAAACTCTTGAATACGTGTATATAATTCTGCTTGTTGAAGATTCATCATTTTCCTATCATCCACTATTCACAGAACTCTCCCAATCGGCGCCTTGGTTCTATAAGTTCTTCAGTTGGAACAGGAAAAGTTTATTGCTGTGTTTACATAAATTTACAATTTAGCAACAGTTTTCTTCTTATACCATTTCCATATGAAGATGCATAGAAAGAACCCCACCGCCTTCGGCACCTCCCCTTACCAAGGGGAGGTTGGGAGGGGTTAAAATAATGTGCAGCTTCATATTTAATTGGTATTACCTATCTACTCTCCGGAGTTAAACATCATTGAGATATTGTGGCGTTTTATTAAATATCACTGGCTGCAAATAGATGCATATGGCACATGAAGAATAAAACAAGTTTAATTTGATAACTGATATGTTTCCCCACTCTCCCTTGTCCCCGATTCCCGATCACTTTAACAGATTTTAATTTATTTTTACAATCTGTAAATATAGCTCTATTGCCTTCCCCATCGTGCTGTATTGCATAATACTAAAGACTTGATACTTAAAAAATATTAATAGAAATTCTCATCAAATAGCTTTATTGTAACGTTTTAGTGGCTTTTGTAGCCGTTCTTAACGGGTTGCAGAAGTCCCCATCCTACGTGTCGTTTCCTTCTCAGGTTTAAAGACGCTGAGTTTCCCACATACCGAGCATTTTTATGAGCAGTAATTTAGCAACTAAATTGCGTGTAGGCACAAAAAAAGCCCACACGATGGCAGAAAATGTTGGTTTTGTCAAGTGTTTTTTAAAAGGAGTAGTTGAGAAAAACTCTTACCGTAAGCTGGTTGCCAACCTCTACTTCGTGTATTCGGCGATGGAAGAGGAAATGGAAAAGCACAAAAATCACCCCATTGTTTCTAAGATTAACTTTCTAGAGCTATACAGACAACACAGCTTAGAAACAGACCTAACTTATTACTACGGTACTAACTGGCCAGAGCAAATCCAATTATCCCCTGCTGGAGAAGCATACGTCCAGCGCATCCGGGAAATCTCTGAAAAAGAACCAGAATTGTTAGTAGCCCATTCTTACACTCGCTACCTGGGTGACTTGTCTGGGGGACAAATTCTCAAAGGAATTGCCCAAACAGCAATGAATCTAAATAGTGATGGTGTCGCCTTCTATGAATTTGCAGATATTGATGACGAAAAAGCATTCAAAAACAAATATCGTCAAGCCTTAGACGAACTCCCAATTGATGAAGCCACAGCCGATCGCATTGTTGAAGAAGCAAACGATGCTTTTGGTATGAACATGAAGATGTTCAACGAATTAGAAGGTAATTTAATTAAGGCGATCGGGCAAATGCTTTACAACACCCTAACCCGTCGTCGGACTCGTGGTAGTACTGAAACCGGACTCGCCACAGCCGAGTAAAAGCTGTAATAATTTTGGATTTTGGATTTTTACAAACAATAATTTAGTTGCCAGTCTAAAACCAAATGATACTAAATCTTGAATAAAAGATCTTAGGGGTAGTAGCCTTGAGATTACCTGTACCAGTTATAGGTAAGCGCAAGGAGACTACCCCTAAAACAATTCAAAATACCTACATGCCTGTCGCTACGCGTCTACAAAATTCACGCATTGCGAGAACAATAGTAGAATTTCAGCTTAAAATAACAGAGGTTAATTTCCACATCAAACTAACTTCAGTACCTAGTAACATAATATAGTTACCAGTTAAATACTGACAATTACTTATTTTTAAGACTACAAAAGATTATTTTCAGCATGGCTAAAAAAATTCCTGTCACCGTCATCACCGGGTTTTTGGGAAGTGGTAAAACTACTTTGATTCGCCACTTATTACAAAATAATCAAGGACGACGGATTGCGGTTCTAGTCAATGAATTTGGTGAACTTGGTATTGATGGCGAACTCTTGAAATCCTGCCAAATTTGTCCAGAAGATAGTGAGAGTGAAGATAATATTTTTGAATTAACCAATGGTTGCTTATGTTGTACAGTGCAGGAAGAATTTTTGCCGACAATGCAACAATTACTCAAGCGACGCGATCGCATTGATTGCATTTTGATCGAAACCTCTGGTTTAGCATTACCAAAACCATTAGTAAAAGCATTTCGCTGGCCAGAAATTCGTTCTGGTGCGACAGTTGATGCTGTGATTACCGTCGTAGATTGTGCAGCAGTTGCAGGTGGAACCTTTGCGAGTAACCCAGAAGCAGTAGAAGCGCAAAGACAAGCAGATGATAGCTTAGAACACGAAACACCCTTACAAGAATTATTTGAAGATCAACTTGCTTGTGCAGATTTAGTGATTCTCAATAAAACTGATTTAATCGACGCAGAAACAAAAACACAAGTCGAAGATTTAGTCAAACAAGAATTACCCAGAGTCGTCAAGATAGTAGAAAGTGATCAAGGTAAACTTGACCCATCTATATTATTAGGATTTCAAGCCGCAGTTGAAGAAAACTTAGATACTCGTCCCAGTCACCACGACACTGAAGAAGATCACGATCACGACGAAGAAATCACATCAACTCACTTAATTTTAGACCGTGATTTTGACCCGCAAATACTGCAAAAACAATTACAAAACCTTACCCAACAACAAGAAATTTATCGCATCAAAGGCTTTGTTGCAGTACCCAACAAGCCCATGCGTTTAGTTATGCAAGGCGTGGGAAACCGTTTTGAACAATTTTACGATCGCCCTTGGCAATTAGATGAACCAAAGCAAACACGGCTAGTTTTTATTGGTCGCAAACTCAATCGAACTGAAATTGCAGCGCAGTTAGAAGCGAGTTTATGTTAGTAGTATGGTAGATTATGGTTTAACAGGTAAAGTTGCTCTAGTAACAGGAGTTAGTAGACACATCGGAATCGGTGCTGCGATCGCTCATTTTTTGGCAAAAGCTGGGGCTGATGTGTTTACAACGTACTACAGACCATTTGACGAGTTGATGCCTTGGGGTAGTAAATCCACTGAAGCAGAAGAAATTATTGAATCACTGAAATTGCTAGGTGTGAAGTCAGAAGGCTTTGAGGCGAACTTGGCTGAACCTCACATACCTAAGCAAATATTTGATCAAGTCGAGAAATCTTTTGGTTTTGTGGATATTCTGGTGAACAACGCCGCCCATGATCAACAGGTAGATATCTACTCACTATCAGCCGATTTACTTGATGCTCATTATGCCGTAAATGTGAGAGGCACTACGCTGTTATGTGCTGAATTTGCCAAACGCCATGATGGAAGACCAAGGGGAAGAATCATTAATCTTACTTCTGGTCAAAGTCTCGGACCCATGCCTGAAAATTTACCATATGCTATTACCAAAGGCGGAATAGAAGCACTTACCATAAGCCTCAGCGCTAATCTTGCCAAAAAAGGAATTACTGTCAATGCAGTCGATCCAGGCCCGACAAACACGGGTTGGATGAGTGATGAACTTTTTTCAGAACTTGAGATAAAAGCACTCTTTGATCGTGTTGGTACACCAGAAGATGCTGCACGTATAGTGTTATTTCTTGCTTCATCACAAGCCCAGTGGATTACAGGACAGATTATTCGTTCCAGAGGTGGACAGTAGCTTTTCACTACCGAATGTTTACCTGAATTAAAAAGGGTGTAGGGGTGTAAAAAGAGTGATATTCTTATTCACCCCAGTATACGCAGTTCATGACGACTAAATTTTGTAATAAATTATGATAAGTAATCAACTGTTTAATATTGCTAATCTTTACGTATTGCCATTTTGGCTAGTAATGATTTTCTTGCCTAACTGGAAAATTACCAAACGGGTAATGGAATCATATATTCCTTTTGTGCCGTTAGCATTAGCTTATATATATTTATTTGTCAGCAGCATTACACCAGAAAATGCCCAAGCATTATCGAATCCTCAATTAGCTGATATTGCCAAATTTTTTGCTGATGAAAAAGCAGCTGCAACAGGTTGGATTCATTTTTTAGCCATGGATTTGTTTGTCGGTCGTTATATTTATTTACAAGGACAAAAAACAGGAGTTTGGACAATTCATTCTCTAGCCCTATGTTTTTTTGCTGGACCAATGGGATTGCTTTCTCACATTTTGACTTATTGGGTAACGAAGAAATTTTTTCCAAAATCAGACAATGAGACAACAACAGTAGGAGAAAATACTATTTCATTAACTGATAACTGATAACTGATTAATGTGCCACAGCACCACCAGTCGGCTTGATTTTCTTGAAAAAAATAATTGCGATTCCACTCAGTAATAAAGAAATACCAATAAAGTAAAAACAATCATTAAACGCCATAACAAAAGCCTCACGACGAACTACATTATCAATAGCTTTAATCGCTTGGTCTTGGGCTGTACTTAAATCTGCACCTCGACTAATAAAATATTGGGTTAATTGATTAATTCGTTCTTGAGTTGCTTGGCTATATAAAGATACTGATTCTCCCAATCGATTAGAGTGAAATTGTTCTCGATTAGTTAATAAAGTCGCTAGAGATGCTATACCAATAGAACCACCCAAGTTACGCATCATATTAAACAAACCACTACCTGAACCAGCTTCTTGCGGACTCAAACCAGCAGTAGCAATAGAAGAAAGTGGAACCATAATTAAAGGTTGTCCCATCGCCCTCACAAGTTGTGACCATCGCAATTGATCTAGTCCAGTTTGAGAGGTCATATTAGAATTCATAAAAACACTGATAGAAAATAAAGTCACTCCCACTGCAACCATGAATCGTACATCTATTTTTTGCATAATTTTGGGAATCAAAGGAATAATAAATAATTGTGGTATTCCTGCCCACATCAATACTTCACCAATTTGCAATGGATTATATTGTTGAATTTGGGCTAAGTATAGCGGCAATATATAAATTGAACCATACAAACCGATTCCCAAGGCAACATTGACAATACTAGCTAAACCAAAGTTACGTCTTTTCAAAAGTCGCAAATTAATAAATGGCTGTCTACGAGTTAATTCAATCCAGAAAAATAACGCCAAAAAGATTGCTGCAATGATACTTAAACGCACAATAAATTCTGAACTAAACCAATCTTTGCGGCTACCTTCTTCTAAGACAATTTGTAGGGAACCTAAACCAATTGCCATGCTAATGATTCCCCACCAATCACCTTGTTTTAGTAAATTAACTTGAGGTCTATCTTGCCTGATTCCATACCAAACCCCAGCCAACATTAACAAACCAGGAATTATGTTGAGATAAAAGCTATATTCCCAACTAAAGTTTTCTGTTAACCAACCTCCTAATGTCGGACCAATTGAAGGTGCAAAAACAGCAGTCAAACCAAATGCAGCTAACCCCACTGATTGCTTAGAGGGAGGTAAACTTGTCAATACAACCGTCATCGCAATCGGAATTAAAACCCCTCCTGTAAAACCTTGGGCGGCGCGGAAAACAATCATAGACATGAGATTCCACGACCAAGCACAACATATAGAAAAAAAGATAAATAAGATAGTATTAACTAACAAATAGCGTTTGAGAGTAAATACTCGCGATAGCCATCCTGTTAAGGGAATAACAACAATTTCTGCTACTAGATAAGCAGTAGAAATCCATGAACCTTCTTCTAAGGTAGCACCCAAACTAGCTTGGATTTGTTGTAGTGAAGCATTGGTAATTTGAATATCTAGTACCGCCATGAATGCACCAAGCATACTAGCTAAAACACCAATCCAAGTTCTTAGCGGTATTTGGTCGGAGGAAGATTGAATAACTGCGTTTTGTTTAGCCACAGTAGTACTCCGAATAATAAATGTTTAAGAGTTCTAAAATATTAGATTATCTAGAATTGGGGCAAAAGGGAAGTATTTTAAGTTCTCTCTTGAAAAAAGATTTAAGTAAGTCGGCACAAATAAAGCTAACTAGTTGGGATCGTTATTTTTCATACTCTACCTTGAAGCCGAAGAAGGCACGTCTATGTCATTGGTTATTGGTAAGGCTTTTAGGCATGTTTACTCTTCGTAACTCAGTTATGTTTATTCCTGCCGACTTACTTAACTTAAGTTCAATCTTTTCAGCTTCTGCACGTCTAAAAATCTAATGTATTTTAGCAGGTAGAATTCCTCTTTCTACATAAATAGGACGTATCAATTGCCTTAAATTAGGTAGCTGTCTGGAAAAATATATAGAACCTAAAATACAAACTACTCCATCAAAAATTAAAGTATTAGTAGCACCAATACTATCAGCTAAAGCCCCTCCCAATAGATTACCAAAGGGGATAGTACCCAAAAAAGCCATTGTCAATAAACTCATAACTCGCCCACGTTTTTCATCTTCAACAATTGTTTGTAAAACTGTATTACCAGCAGCAATTTGAAAAATTGTTCCCAAGCCAACAAATAACATTGTGAATAATGAAAGTGGTAATAAACGTGATAAGGAAAAAGCTATTAATCCCATTCCTAAAATTGCTGGTCCTACAACAATTAATTTCCCAAGTCCCAAGATAGTTTTACGTGATGCCAAATAAATTCCACCAGATAATGCTCCGACACCAGAAGCAGCCATCAAAAATCCCAGTGTTTCTGCATTACCTTGTAATATTTTTTCGGCAAAAACTGGAACGAGAACAGTATACTGGAATCCAAAAAAGCTAACTATGGCTGAGAGCAACAATATTGCCCGAATAGGTGGAAAACCAAAAGCATATAAAAATCCCTCTTTTATTTGTTGTAAGGGATTACTCATACTAGCTACAGTTTTTTGAGGCTTAATTCTCATTGCTAATAAAGCCATGATTACGGCAATGTAACTAATACCATCAATTAAAAAACAATAAGCTACGCCCACACCCGCAACTAACAAACCACCAATCGCAGGGCCAATTAAGCGCGCCCCATTAAACATTGTGGAATTAATCGCGATCGCATTCGCTAAATCTTCTTTATGTTCTACCAAATCCACCACGAATGCTTGCCGTGCAGGTGAATCAAAAGCACTAATAATTCCTTGGAACAAACTTAAAACAATAATATGCCAAATATGAATCACACCAGTTAGTGCCAATATCGCTAAGATCAATGACTGAATCATTGCCAATACTTGGGTACCAATTAAGGTGCGATAACGAGAAAAACGATCTACAAATACGCCACCAAACGGAGCAAGAAGAAAGCTAGGAATTTGACTGCTAAATCCCACCAGCCCCAGCATCAAAGGCGATTGAGTTAAGCTATAAACCAGCCAAATTGTAGCAGTTTGTGTCATCCATGTTCCAATCAAAGAGATACCTTGTCCAATAAAAAACAAACGGTAATTTCTCGATCTTAAGGCTGGTAATAGCACCTGTTCTTGGGCTTGTGTTTTCATGCTGGTTAATGGTAATCAGTCAACAGATTTACCTAATTGACAATAATGAAAATATTTCACTTTCACCCCTCTCTATTGACGTAAACGGAAGTAGTCGTCAGGTGGAAGTTGGTGATTGGGGATCGGGGATTGGGGATTGGGGAAAAGGGAAGGCGGACAACTAATGACAAATGACAAATAACTAACTTACTTAACTTTGACGCTCACTTCCGCAGACATGCCTGGTACAATCTGTGATTCATAGCCCTTGATGCTGTTTTGATCAAAAACGATTTTGACCGGGACACGCTGTACAATTTTGGTAAAGTTGCCTGTGGCGTTATCTGGTGGCAATAGGGCAAATTGAGCGCCGGAAGCTGGAGAAATACTGTCAACATGACCCTCAAAAGTATGATGAGGTAAGGCATCCAGTTTTATTTCTACTGGTTCTCCTGGTTTCATGTTTTCAAGTTGGGTTTCTTTGAAGTTAGCAACAAGCCAGTTCTCGTTATCAACGATCGCCATTAATGGTGTTCCCGTTTGTACTCTGTTACCAACTTCCACATTTTTCTTACCTACCCGTCCACTACTGGGGGCGGTAATGTTGGTGTAGGATAGCTGCAATTGAGCATCGTTGAGAGAAGCTTGTGCTTGAGTGATCGCTGCTTTCGCTGCGTCATACTGACTGCGTTTTACGGCTGTGTCTTGCTTAGTAGCCGTGGCTTGTTGTAATCCTCCTTGGGATGCTGCGAGTTTAGCTTGGGCGCTAGCAACTCCTTCTTGGGCTTGTGCTAGTTGGGACTGCGCTTTGGCAACTCCTTGTTTAGCAGCAGCTAGTTGTGCTTGGGCTTGTTGAACTCCCTGAACGGCAGCATTTTTTTGTGCTTGTGCTACACTATAAGCGGCTTTGGCTGTATCCAATTGCTGACGAGCGATCGCACCTTGTTGATATAAAGTTTGGTAGCGGTTATAGTCAGCTTGGGCTTTTTGTAAATTCGCCTCGGCTTGTGCTACTTGTGCTTGGGCTGCTGGAACCGCAGCTTCGGCAGAACGAACTTGAGCTTGGGCTGTGGGAATACCTGCTTGCGCCTCTTTTACTGCTGCTTGGGCTGTGGAAATTGCTGCTAAAGCAGCGTTAACATTTCCTTGCGCTTGATTTGTCTGAGCGCTGCTAGTTTGTGATGTTAAAGCAATATTTGCTTGTGCAGCCTCCGCTTGAGCCTTAGCATTTACTAAGGCTGCTTGTGTCTGCTGGACTTTACTTTGGTAGTCTTGGGAATCAAGCTTTACTAGCAACTGTCCCTGTTTTACCAACTGGTTATCATTTACCAGTACTTGAGCGACAGTTCCTGGAATGCGCGTGCTAACTTGGTGGACATGTCCCGCTACCTGGGCGTTGTCGGTTTCCTGATGAGTAGAAGCATACTCCCACCAGCGAAACCCAAAACCACTAGCCGCAACTGCACCCACACCCAAGGCTACCAAAATTAGCTTGATTGGTTTCTTACGTTTTTGAGGTGAAGAGGGCTGTTGCTTCTCTGCTTCCGGCGCTTCTGGCGTTGCTACTGGCTGGGTACGAGTTTTCAATTCTTCTGTATCTATAACTAATTCTTTTTCCAAGACTGCTGTTTTGCTGTGTCCGTTATTGTTGTTGAGATTAGTAGTGCTTGAACGTTCCATGATTGCCAATTCTCCTGTTCCAGCGCGAAATTATATAAATTATTTAGGACTCGTAATATCGATCTAAAATTAGTTAGGGAATAATTATTTCGTATGCTTACTATTTTTTAAAAAAAAACTGAATGTCACTACACCCAATTGGGTGATATGTGTCTATTCTTCAAGAAAGATAAAGGTTAGTTGTTGGTCAACTATCAATTGTCAAACATCAATCGTTATTCTACCCATCTGCCTTGTTCCCAATTCCCAATCTTACGACAAATTCGCGATCGCCTGATTGATCATGCGGGCAAATTGTTCGCGTTCAGCATGGGAAATACCTTGCAAAGCTTGCTCACGCACTTCTACAGCCAGTTCAGGTAGAATAGCTTCTAGTTCTTTGCCAGCATCAGTTAACCAAATTCGCCAAATGCGGCGATCGCGACAATCTCGTTCTCGGCGAACTAAGCCACGCTCTTCCATCCGATCTAGTACCCCAGTTAATGTACCTCCGACTTGTTTGAGCCTTTCGCCAATAGTGGAAGTAGGTAAACCGTTTTCCTCCCATAAACAACATAAAATTACCCAATGAAAGGGAGTCAAACCATAGGGTTCCAGACGTTCTGTAAATTTGCGATACAGGAGTTGAGATAGCAATTTGATTCGATAGCCAAGATTGTATGGCGCTCTAGTTTGCTGCCACGACTCCAAAGCTACAGAATTTTCAGATGTAGAAACCATTTCAGGAAATACTTAGCGTGCGTACTATTATCATAGCACTGATTATGGAAAAGCTGCAAAATGATCGCATTCCGATAAGAAGTCGGAATCTGGCTGTCTCAATTTATCTTGAAAGCAATCTTGCGTTTAATGCTTTGGTAATGCGATCGCTCGTTTCTTCAAGATGAGCGAGTGTGTAAATATCAAGGTTTTCATTTTGGTACTTCAAGCTAGTATCAATGGCTTGGCGTAGTTGGCGCAATTCAAACCAAGCTAGTGTCCGTCCATCTTCTGGGACATCTGTATTACGCAACACCATATCGAGCAAAATATTTAGGTATTCTCGCTGCAAGGAACGACGGATACTAGAAATTGGTTTTGCTTTTCTAGCATCTACAACTTCTGTCCAAATGTCTTTTTGCAGAGTGTTGAACAATTCTGGCATGGAAAGTGCTTGTCCGCCAGTTGTTTTGAATTCGATATCCCGGAGATGATTGAGGCGATCGCTATCTAAGAGCGATCTTAATATTACAGCTTGAAAACGTTGAATACGTTCGTGAATTGGATAATCAAGGCGAGATACAGGTATAAAGTTACCCCAGTGTTGCCAGCGTGAAGGTGCTAGCAGATTCAACAATTGTGGCGAAAAACTAAAAGCATCCTCTGCAAATACATACTCTTGCAGTTTTGCTAAGACCTGGCGTTGCTGTTCTAGAGAAACTGCTACAAAACTGGGGCGCATATTTTCATCAGCATGATGACGCCCAAAAGATTGTCCACCTATATATTGAGTCAACAAAAACGCATTACGAAAATAATATTTGAGAATGCTATTAAATAACACCCGCAAGTTACTATAACTTTCTCCTTTCAACGGGTAACGCTGATCAAGACGTTGCCACATAGCGCGAGCATTATCCATTTGCCATTGGGAATAAACTAGCACATCACTACTCATATCCCAGACATTTGCCAGAGGATTGATATCCCAGATATCTTCATCTGTAGCGTAAGATAATTCTGGTTGCGGGGACGCCAAAGCAATCTGTTCCAAAAAATCTTTTTCAGCTTCGGGAATTACTGGTTCTGCCGTAAAATCTGGGTGAGGTTTGTAACCATACACAATTGCCCATTCATCATAAGGACCAATAATTGTGGGAAAATAGTCGCCTTGCTGTATTCCTGGAGGTGCTATATTCACAGGCAAATAATCCATCACAGAACCTGCCAAACCTTTGGTGTGAGTGATTTCTGTATTATTTAATTCCTGGGGTGCTAACATAGTGCTGCCGTGAAAATTGTGGCGCAAACCTAGTGTGTGTCCGACTTCGTGAGCAATGAGAGAACGTATATATTGATGCACGTATTCTTTCATCTCATCACTACTTGGTGTAGCGTCTTGCAACAGCGACAACGCCAAGGCCCCCATCGCTGCTTGCGTTGAAGATTCCATCCCATAGCAGAAGTCAGAATCTTGTTGAGAAGTCAACAATCCAGTATTCACAGTCCAAGGTAAATTATGATCAGTGCATTCAGCAACTGGACTGACTTTGCTATTTTGCAATCCCAGATTCGCAATTTTGAACCCTTGACCATTGACCCCTGATTCCATCAAAGCACGATATTCTTGCTGAATTGAGCGCACCATATTGGCATCGACGATAATATCTGCATCTAATATTTCTCCAGTCATGGGGTTGACGCGGGCTGGACCTCTAGCAAAACCTGCATCCAAAGAATTGAACCAGCGAATTGTGTTGTAGCGCACATCTGCTGGATGCCAATCAGCATCATCTGGCATTTGTCGGACTTCAATAGCATTTTGGAATCCTGCTTTGGCAAATGCTTGATTCCACATCAAAACGCCTTCACGCATAGCGTCGCGATACTCCAATGGTACAGCATTTTCAATCCAAAATATTATTGGTTTTTTCGGTGGAGACAAAGGTGCATTAGGATCAGATGGTTCAAGATGCCAACGATTGATATAACGTACAAATGATTCTTTGCTATTATTATGAGAAAAATCCTGGAAAGCAGTAATAAAATATCCGACTCTATCATCAGCAAGTCGGGGAATATACCCATTATTTTCGGGTAGCTGGGAAAAACTGTAGTGTACTTTTAAAGTCAACGCTCTGCTATCAGGTAATGTAACTAAATATGCTCCCTCTGGTGATGAAAAGGTGTAGATAGATTCAATCTCTAAGTTGTAAGGAAAGCTGTCAAGATCGCCAAAATATGATCTATTTTTTTCCAGGTGATAATCAGCCCGTAAATAATATTTTAATAAGGAGGTTAATCCCGGGAAATCCTGCATCAGCAGGTCATTAAGGTCAACAAGAATATTTTTACTATATGGATCGATACTGTCAATTTCGAGGGCATAAAGAACTGAGTCGCTAAATGAACGAGCAAGCGATCGCAATTCTGGTTCATCTTGTTCTGTGCGAAACTTAACATTACGAACAACAAAATGCAAATAATTGTTTACTCGCCGAAAGTAAAACAGAAAATCTTGCAGAGGTAGTCCACTATAAATCCCACTTTCCCCAATGCCAGATTCTAGTGTTACTGTACAAAGATAATTTTTATTCAGTTGTTCTGGCTTCAATTCTAAATAAATTTTATCGTCTTCCTGACTACGATAAATTGTGAATACTCCCTCTAATTTATTCGTTCCTTTGACTGCCTCACGAAATCGCCACAAATCTTCCTTTCTGTTCTCTTTAAAACTATAATCAGTACTTGCTAATTGTTCAATACCTGACAGTGTATTGAGTTGCTGGACATAAATATTTGCAACTTGATTGGACATAGCATAATTAGTGCCAAATAACAAGTAATAAAATAACAATACATATACTGTTAACTTTGTGATCCAGTTATTCATTTTTTGGCTACCTTATGAAGCGCTTTTCCTCTTTACAAGGGAGCATCCCAATTTTTTTCAACATCCCGCTAAGAGTTTAAATTTTTAGCCAATAGCACAAATCGTCTTTATACGACTCTAATAAATCAAACAGTCTGCTTCAGCTGACTTGAGCCGATACACTGCAATTTCAATCGCAGGCGGATTTTTTGGGCCGATTTTTTTAACATTTGAGATGCTCTCCTTACAAGCCGCTTGAATAATAAAATAGGTATTTTTTATCTTTCATGTAGTCCTGTTTTTACTGAATTACTGGGAAATTATTTAATTAACTATTAATTTCTTCCTGTATTCAAACAATTATTTCATCTAGGATTAAATTATTAAGTAAATCTCAACATCTTAAAATATGCATAAGCGTAGACAGATATAGCGATGTCTACGCTCACTCGATTATGAAAAGCAATAAGTAATGAATCTAATTTCATGTCATCCTACCAACCAAAAAATAGGTAGTGAACTGTAGATATGCGTGGGATCATTAATCCTAAATTCTACGTTAACCACAATAAATGTCTGTGGCGAATGTTACAGCATCATTTTCAACATGAGAGTATGATCTGTTTTTCGATTTCGGCAGAAAAACGTTTTTTTGCTAACTCCCTTTAAGAAAGTAAACCCAATAGCTTGCCGTTGGCATGAGTCAAATGGATGAGATTTTGACGAGTATTACATACAGTCAATACCAAAGCGATATTTCTGGTTAACCTCCATCAATTAGAATAGATAAAGCTTGACGAGCATGTTTTGCTCCTGCTGGAGTTCCTTCAATTGTTGCCATCAGACTAGCACCACCAATTAATAGCAAGTACTGCTGAGAGAATGCTTCTGGATTACGAATTTGAGCTTCGATTGCTAGTTTCATTATGTGAGTGCGGATCGCCTTACGTAACGATACAGAAACATGATGAGCTGGATGATTTGCATCAGCAATTTCCAGAACTGCATTAATGAATGGACACCCGCGAAAATCTGGTTGAGCATACCACTCTCCTAGCACATCAAAGGTTGCGAGTAGTTTTTCTTTAGCTGTTTTTCCTCGCTCCTCAACAGACTTTTGAAACCACTGTAACCACTGCTTTTTGCGATAGCGCATCACCTCCAAAATGAGTTGATCTTTTGAAGGAAAATACTTATAAAACGTCCGTTTTGCAACGTCGGAAGCAGCTATTACCTCATTAATTCCGACGTGCTGAATCCCCTTTTGATAGAAAAGCTCCGAAGCAGTTTCTAGAATGCGATCGTAGATTTGGTTAGTTTCTGGTGCCATAGATAGATCATTAAGTAGACAAACTTGTCTACTTAGGATATTCTACTAAAAGTAGACAAGTTTGTCTACAAAGCGAGCGACAAGTGTGTAATTAGCATTTTTGACAGGGTTTTTACCCTTCGACAGGCAATGTCGATAATACCAATACCTTAAAAAATACAACACAATGGAATTCACCATTTATACTCTTGAAACAGCACCAAAAGCATCTCAAGAAGCTCTGCGCCACGCCAAAAAAACATTTGGCTTCATTCCCAACTTAGAGGGTATCTGCGCTGAAGCTCCTGCACTTTTGCAGGGTGGTATGGCTTTATGGGATCTTTTCAGCACAACTAGCTTTAGCCCAATTGAACAGCAAGTAGTCTACCTGACAGCAAATTATGAAAATAATTGTCACTATTGTATGGCAGCACACTCAGGCTTGGCAAAAATGGTTGGCATGTCCATCAAGGATATAGATACCATGCGAAATGGTGAACTCCTGCAAGATCCAAAACTCCAGTCACTCCGGGAATTTACCCAGCGAATGGTGCAAACTCGTGGTTGGGTATCTGACGAAGAAATCGAGACATTTATGAAGGCTGGTTACACAAAGCAGCAGGTTCTTGAGGTAATTCTAGGTATCGCTGTGAAAGTTATTCACAATTACACCAATCACATTGCTCAAACGCCACTGGATAAAGAGTTTAAGCCTTATGCTTGGTCAAAACCTACCGTGTAGAGAGATGCAACTATATTTTTGACCATCAAGAAATAACTTTAAAAGTTTTTAACTCAAATCTACTAAATTAGCAAAATCCAATTATTTAGTCATCTTGAGATGACTTCTACATATCAGCCTAGAACTAAAGTTCTAGGTATACTTTTAGTTGCCAACGCAAAATATATTAACGATTATCATATTTTAAGTAAAAATTTAAATATTTTTACTTGAAATATGATAGACAGCTAGTAAACAGTATCATTATTATATATGCCTGGTATGATATACCAGGCAAAATACTTAAATTCTATTTGCTATATCGGCAATTAGTAATAAACCTATTAAAAATTCAATACCAGCAGAATTATCAAACAATCGAGCAGAGGATAAAAAAATGAAATTTGGGATAGATAGCGGACATAATTGTCCACCAGATACGGGTGCAAGAGGAATCAAAATAGAGGATAATCTGACTTTGGATGTAGGCAACAGGGTTACATCTAAGTTAAAAGCTTTAGGACATCAAGTTGTAGTATGTAAACCAGACAGAGCCTCTACAGTAGGTGATTCTTTAAGAAAAAGATGCGCTACAGCAAATGCTAATAAAGTAGATCTTTACGTATCTATTCATTTTAATGCCTTTAATCGCCAAGCAAATGGTACGGAAGTATTTGCAGTTAGCGATACAGGCAGAAAATTTGCCAAACCAATATTAGATGAAATTGTAAAATTAGGCTTTTTTAATCGTGGCATTAAAAATGGCAGTCATCTATTTGTCCTCAAAAATACCAATATGGCTGCGATTTTAATAGAATGTTGCTTTATAGATTCACAAAAAGACATGAATCTGTATAATCCAGAGGCAATGGCGAATGCGATCGTCAAAGGTTTAACAGGTCAATCACCTACTACTCCTGTTAATCACGTAGTCGATGAAGAAGAAAATCCAGACACAACTATTAAAAGATTGCAACAAGCTTTAAATAGACTCAAAATTACCGATAAAAATGGTAGATCTTTGTTAGAAGATGGCATAAATGGTGCTGCAACAAAATCAGCAATTGAAAAATTTCAAAGTATTGTTGGTATTCAACAAACGGGAATAGCCGGAGACACTACCTGGAACGGAATTAATCAAATTCTAGCGAAACGAGTTATTAGATTAAATCATGCAGGCGGTGTAGTTATTAGATACTTACAATTCCGCTTAGGTGTGGAAGTTGACGGTGTTTATGGTCCACAAACAGAAGCTGCTATGAAGAGATTTCAGCAGCAAAATGGTTTAACAGCCGATGGAATTATTGGCCCTATTACTTGGCAAAAATTGATTGGTTAGTGCATGTTTGTTGTTGGTTGTTTGTTGGTAAGAATGATCAATAACCAACATTTAACAACCAACAAAGCACACTTGAGGAGAATTTTATGACTTTTAATATTGACTTACTGAAATTACCAGTTCTTAGACTTGGTTCTAATGGAATATATGTGAGTGCTTGGCAAAGTTTTTTAAAAGAAGCTGAATATCCTGTTCAAATTGTTGACGGTGACTTTGGTAAAATAACTGACCAAGCTACTCGTCTTTATCAACAAAGAAATAATTTAGAAGCTGATGGGATTGTTGGTAATGGCACATATAGTAAAGCTGCTAATCAAGGTTTTCTTGCTAAAATACCTAATCTTTCAGCTAGTACATTGCTGAGTTATCTTGGCTTTGGTGATACAGAAGTTAAGGATTTACAAAAGTGTTTGAATCAGGTAGCACAACTCAATCCCCTATTAATAATAGACGGAGATTTTGGTAATACCAGTACCAAAGGATTAGCCGAAGCATATAAAAAAAGAGATGTACGTCTACGTGGTGAATTAGAACAAGCTTTGAGTAATGCAACTAAGCAAAAATTGGGGACAGATTTTACTCAAGCAATGGATATATTTAACGCCTATGCGAAAAAATTAAGATTTCGTCTGAGTGGTTCTCATTGGATTGATTACTTTCCTACAAGTAAGTTAATTGCTGATTTAGCTTCTCCATTTCGTCAAAAGGTAGAAGCATTTCAAAATGCTCTCATTGACGCTGGTTGTCAGGTGATTGTTACTGCTACCCATCGTCCCAAAGAACGTGCCTACTTGATGCATTATTCTGCCAGAATTAATCGCCAAGAAATATCTCCCCAATATATACCAGCAATGAGTGGAGTTGATATTGAGTGGGTGCATTATACGAATGCAGGATCACTACAAGCTGCTAAAGATATGGTAGAAGCTTATGGTGTGGGTGGTAATCCTGTATCTTTAAATTCTCGCCATATTCAAAGATTAGCAATTGACTGGAATGTAACCTGGGATGGCAAGATTAATATTAAGGATAGATACGGGAGAATGATTAGTGTTGGTGAACCGTGTAATGCTGCTTTAAATAAAAATGTATGGAAGGTGGGCGAATCTTACGGTGTATATAAACTAAGTAATGACCCTCCTCATTGGTCAGTGGATGGTTATTAGTAACTAGTTCAAAAATCAAAAGTTAAAACAAGAAAACCCAATAATCTATCAAATTAAAAAATGATGGTGCGTTATGGTTTTAATCTAACGCACCCTACAATATTACTGCACTATTACAAATATTTTTTATTGGGTAGTGACTGGCTCTAACGGTAAAGATTGACCATTTAAAATTGGTCTATGAGTTTTTAAATCAAATTTATATCCGTGTGGCAAAATATGAAGTCTTGCTCCGCAAAATGCTAGAGCTTCATCCTTCAAGATCTCGTCAATATTGTTATGTATCACCTCTGATTCATCTACAATTGTTACAGAGCCTTCTCCAATGACCTCAACTTGGCTGTCAGTAATAATCATTGCGGTATTTTCATCAATACCAAATCCTAGTACAGCAGGTTGTTGCGCCAAAGCTGATATTAACCTTCCTAAACGTCCTCTTTGAGAGAAATGTTGATCAATTACTACGCCAGGTAAAAAACCTAAACCGGGACCCATATCTACAATTTCAATCCGAGGATTTGTTTCAGAATCGCCTTCTACAATCATGACATCTGGCATGACAGCAGCTCCAGCACTTGTCCCTCCCACTACTATACCTTCAGAAAAGCGTTTGTGAATAGTTGCGTCTATTTCAGTATCTTTAAGAATACTAGTAATCCTTGCTTGATCTCCGCCAGTAAAAAATACTCCTGTTGCTTTATTAATTGCTTCCAAAGCAGTAGAAGAAGAAGCATCATCACGGGTTTCTGTATCAATTATGCGAACATCTTCTGCTCCTAGCCGCTCGAATACTCTTATATAATTTTCTCCTACTTCTCTAGGTAGTTCTGTCGCTGCTGTCATAATCACAATTCGCGCTTTAATACCACCAGCACGACGCACAAACTCCCGTAATATTTGACAGTCTCCTTCTTTATCTTCTGCTCCTCCAATAATTACCAACTGCCGTTTAGTTTGGCTTTCTAACATAGCGCCTCCAAGTATGAGTTGATATCAAAAAATGAATCAATAATTACTAATTTTGGTGAAAAATTAATAATTCTTTATATTGAATCAGTCAATAATACTCCCGCACTGGAGAACACGGGAGTACATCGGTTCAAAACTGAGTAATTTGATGATTTAATACAATTTTCTCAGCTATTTTTTGAACAAAAAATCTCACTTACTTGGTTGTTAAACAGCAGATCTACTAGAAAAGTGTGTGCTTCTTCCAATGGTAAATGTCTTGGTTTTCCTTGAAAGACTATTTGATATTCGTTAACATCTGGCCCATCTCCAAAGCCGGAAATTAACTTACGGTGAAAAGCTTCCTCAGCTAGATAGTGAACTTCTTTTCTGAGAGCAGCTTTGGTGACATTCATAATCTGCTGTCTCCTAAGTTTTTTTGATTTTACTTGTTCATTCTATTATTTATATGTATTTGGGGATCATATTTCACCCCTCAAAAGTTATAAGTTGTTAGGTATATAAAATAATTTGATTTGTTGGTTGTTGTTCGTTGGTTTTCTCTTTTGTCTCCCTTTGTCCCCACTCTCAACCTTTATACCCTGGGATAGCTCAAAATATTTCTCAATAGAGTTACACTGATTCCTGGATACACAAGAACTTTGACAAATTGATTTAGTAGTAAATCTCGGTAAACGCAAATTAGTATCAAGACACCAGAGTGTTTCGTCAAAGGTATATAGTCAATGGTTCAAGATAGAAGTACCGATACAGTCCGCATTAATGCTAGAAAAACAGATGCTTTTGATATTTTCAACTTTCAGCACTATACTGGGCCGAACCCTTACTTAGATACAGGAGCGCTAGTATTTGATTTTGCTATGACAGAGTCTTGGCGATCGCAACCTGTTGAAAATTATCTAAAAATTATTGGCGATCGCTACCCCCAACTCAAAAACGAAACCTATGATTCTCATGCTCAACTGTTTGCGCGCACTCTGTCGCAAGTAAATAAGCTGGATATGGATTTGCACCTTGATCGCTGGAGTATCCAACCCAATGGCCGATATACCAAAATCGCTGTCCAATCTCTACACGAAGACACAACACGCTCTGTAGCTTATTTTGTTTGGGATTGGTTTGAAGCTATTACTCGCGAAGATGATATTGAGTTTGAACAACAATTACGGACGCTGCAAAAGGAATTTCGACTTTCCGCTTACGGTGGTCCCACAATTTACGCCTTATTGCGAACAGCTTCCAAAAAAGCAATTCCTACCTTTCATATATGGGAAGAAAGACTAACACAATACGGCTACGGTAAAAAACAAATTCGCGGTGTTGCCACAACATTTGACAGCGATAGTCACTTAGACTCAGATTTTACTACCCGCAAAGATGACTGTAAAGAATTCTTGAAAATCTTGGGTTTTCCAGTACCCAAAGGTGATATAGTTTTCTTCAAAAAAGAAGCTTTCAGAGTAGCCAGAGAAATTGGTTATCCAGTCGCAGTCAAACCTGTAGTCGGTCACAAAGGTATTGGTGTAACCGCAGATGTGCGAGATGAAGATGATTTAGAAGCCGCTTATGGCAGAGCAGTCCAAGCTATTGATGAAAATGAGCCAATCCGGATCATCGTAGAAAAAAGTATTCGTGGGAAAGATCACCGCTTGCTGTGTGTGAATGGTAAATTTGTCGCCGCAACCGAACGTCGTCCAGCATCAATTGTTGGTGACGGATACTCAACAATTGACGAGTTAATTGAAAAAGAAAATCGTAAACCAGCTCGTTTAGATACACCCACCTCACCTATGAGTAAAATTCAGCGTGATGAGGCGATGGAACTATATTTAAATGAACAGGGTTTATCATTAGATAGTGTGATTGACAGAGACAAAACTGTCTATCTTCGCAAAGTTGCTAATCTTTCTGCTGGTGGTATGAGCATTGATGCTACACGCAATGTTCACCCCGATAATATTATTTTGGCACAAGATATTGCCCAGCACTTCCGATTAGTTTGTCTTGGAATTGATGTCATTTCCGAAAATCTTTCTCAATCATGGAAAGAAAGTGAATTTGCGATTTTGGAAATCAATGCTGCTCCTGGTATTTTGATGCATCTTAACCCCGCTATTGGTGAAAGTGTGGATGTACCTGCATATATTTTAGAAACCTTTTTTAAGACAGAGTCTGATTCGAGAATTCCAATTCTCACCTTTAATCAAATTTCAGTGAAAGAACTACAAGAAACTATTGATCATATTCTTTTACAAAATCCAAATTGGACAATAGGAGCTGTTTGTCGCGAAGGTGTGTTTGTGAATCGCTCCGAAAAATATTTGCATCAAAATTACAACAGCAACGTCTACACTTTGTTGCGTAATCCTAAACTAGATTTATTAATTGCTGAGTACCAAGATGACATCTTAGAAAAAGAGGGTATGTTTTATGATCGCAGCAATTTAGTAGTGCTGAATAATCCTACAGAAATCGAGATGATGTTGATGCGGGATGTCTTGGAAAATTCGACTGTGGTAATTAGAAAAGGAGATAATATTTCAATTCACCGCCAGGGTTTAATTGAAGAGTATACATTGGGAGAAGATGAACCATTGACTAGGGTTTATTTGAAAGAAATTAGCACTATTTTGTAAACATCTAGTTTTGGCTATTCTAGCCCTGGCGATTAGAAATCGCGGCTATACAAACTAAGTCCGCCTACGCGGACTAATGAAAATTCAAGAGTTATATCAAGTTTGGATAATTAGTTACACTTACCACAGTAATTGTACCCCACCCCGGTTTTGGCGTTAGACAAAACCGGGGTGGGGTTCTAAGGGTATTATAAGTAATTAAGCTAACCTGATATTATAAACCCACGTAGGTGTTCTAAGCTCGCAAAATCGATTTTGGTGACTCCCGAAATAATAATTGCGCTCGCAAAATCTATTTTGGTGACTCCTGAAAAACAGTGATCAACAGGGAGCATCCCAAATGTTTAAAATCTCCGCAGAGTGGAAGTCTGAGGCTACACAAACCAAGTCCGCCTGCACGGACTCTTTTTAGCCTACGTAGGTAGGCTAGGTTATGTTTTTGTGTGACTCTGGATCAAATTCTGCAAAATAAGGATATATAACTAAAGAAATCATTAGCACTCCTATTGATTGGAGGGCTTACCAATGCTTTATCTTCTCCAACGTCTTACCCTGATCATACTTTGTCTGACTTTCCTGATTGCGTGTGATTTTTCAATTCCCCAATCTCCGACAACACAGACACCAACAACACAACGCCGTACAAAAGAAGCTTTGCAGTTACAACAACAGGGACTGCAACAGCTTAATCAAGGTAAGTATCGCGAAGCTTTAGTAAATTTTGCACAGGCTTTAGCTATTTTTAAAGAAACTGGGCAGCGTCAAAACGAGATTACCACGCTTAAATATATTGGGCAGACTTACGAGAAATTGCGCGAGTATCCTAAAGCCCTAGAATATGATCAACAAGCTTTAGCGATCGCCAAAGAAACTGATAACAAGACTGAGGAAATGGAAATTCTCAGTCACATAGGTGTAATTTACTACAGAACTGGTGTTTATACCAAAGCACAGGAGCTTTATCAACAAGCTTTGGTGATGGGCAAAGAAACTGATAATATGCAAGCCCAAGCAGAAATTCTTCACGAAATAGCTTCTCTTTTGGAAGCACAGCAAAAGCCAGAGTTAGCGATCGCCTTTTACAAGCAAGCGATTAATGCTTTGGACGAAATGGAAGTTGATTCCAAACTATCCCCGCAAAAACCAATTCAGCATTTTTCTACAAACAGATTCACAAATACTTATCGCCACCTAGCTGATTTGTTACTCAAGCAAAACCGTGTAGTAGAAGCCCAAGTAGCTGTTGACTCGCTCAAAGTCCAAGAACTAGATGGTTATCTCAATAATGTCCGAGACAAAGCCAAAACACCGCAGCGCATGGAATATCTGCAACCAGAACAGCAGGTTGTAGATAAATTTAACACTGAAATTTCTGTTGTAGTCAAACAGGGCAAAGAACTAAGCGAATTACAAAAAATTCCTGAAAAAGATCGCACCCCCCAACAAGAGACACGCAGACAAGAACTTGAAGCTGCTCAAAGAGAAACTTTAAAAGATTTTCTCACATTTAGCGATAGTCCAGAAGTTATGGCTCATGTCCGAGAACTCAGCCGGACTACTGGTGGCGAAAATCTTAATCCTAAAATACTTAGACGTCTGCAAGACTTGATTAAGCAATTAGATATAAATGCGGTTTTACTTTATCCCCTAATTCTAGAAGACCGCTTGGAACTAGTGTTAGTCACTCCCTATACACCTCCAATCCGCCGTTCTGTACCTGTGAAACGCCAAGAACTAAACCGGACAATTGAGGAATTTCGCAACGCCTTAGAAGATCCACCAAAAGATGCGAAAAAACCAGGACAGAAACTGTATAATTGGTTAGTCCGACCGATTGAACCTGCTCTGAAAGAAGCGAATACAAAAACCATCATTTACGCACCGGATGGAGAATTGCGCTACATACCCCTGGCAGCGCTTTATGATGGCAAAAAGTGGTTAGTGCAGAATTATCGGGTAAATAATATTACTGCTTTAAGTCTCACCGATTTAAAAGAACGTCCACAGAAGTTGAAGATATTAGCAGGTGCTTTTACGCGGGGAAATTACGATATCAAAGTTGGTAAGCGTACTTTCAAGCTGGGCGGATTACCTTTTGCAGCAAAAGAAGTCGAAAATGTGACGTCGGCGTTTCCTGGTTCGGAAAAGTTAATTAATTCAGAATTCACTGAAAAAGAAACTTTAAAGCTGATGAGCAATTTCCCCATTCTCCATTTTGCCACCCACGCTGCTTTTGTGCCGGGTGCGCCGAATGAATCTTTTATTTTGTTTGGTGATGGGAATGCGGCGAGTTTTCGGGATTTACGATTTTGGAATCTTTCTAACGCTGATTTAGTGGTATTGAGCGCTTGCGAAACTGGCTTGGGAGGAGAGTTAGGCGATGGTATAGAGATTTTGGGATTTGGCTATGTGATGCAAGAAGCAGGTGCAAAAGCTGCGATCGCTTCATTATGGCAAGTTTCTGACGACGGTACACAAGCCCTGATGAATGCTTTCTACGCCGCACTCCAACAAGATAAACTCAGCAAAGTCGAAGCCCTACAAAAAGCCCAATTATCATTAATCGATAGTATTTACGATCATCCCTACTACTGGGCAAGTTTTATTTTAATTGGCAATGGGATGTAATAAAAATTATGAAATATGAATTATCGCAGAAAGGGACGATGCTCTAACTACACAGAACGTAAATCTTAGAACATTCTCAAAAAAATTAGATTATTTCTGACAACTTTTCAGGAAATCTATCAATTGATATTGGTGTTATTTCAGGGGCAACCCCAAAAGTGTATATCTCAATCGAAAATAAAACTATGAAACGCACAATCTCATTGGTAATCGGTATCTTTATCTCATTTTTGATGATGTTTAGCTCTGTTGCAATGGCTGATGAAATGAAAGTTGCAACACCAGTAACCCCATCAGAACTAACTAAATCAGAAGTAGTTAAAGTCACACCAACCGAAACGAAACAAACCTCAGTATCACAGCCAAAAGCTAGCGATATCGTGGATAAAGGGGAAATGAACCCCATTAAATTAAAGCCTGAATGCAACGTCCCGTGTCCAGGTGGTGCTGGTGGATATATTTCATATGGCTATTGCATACCATGTTAAAACTGACGTGAATTAGCGATAAATTAATAAATATTAAGGTAGGGTGTGTTATGGCGGAACGCCTAACGCACCCTACAAGTTGGATATTTTTTGAAGAGATTGTTTGTCATTCCACCAGATGTAGAGACGTTGCAGTGCAACGTCTCTACATCGGCATAAGCATATAAGTAGCATTTTCACAATGTTTCTGCTTACTGACTATCAACAAATAATTTGTATATGCTAAATAAAATTATTCCTAATTCATAATTGTTTATGAAAAAGCGGAATCACCATTTTTGCATAACTAGTTTAGTTTCCTTATGCTTTCTGGTTAAAACCGATTTGATTCAGGCACAAGTTTCCTCAGATGGAACTTTATCAACCCAGGTTACAACCACCAATAACCGAGATTTTAATATTACCAACGGCAACAAGGTTGGTAGCAACCTTTTTCATAGCTTTAAAGAATTTTCTGTACCAACAAGTGGTTCAGCTTCCTTCGCCAATGACTTAGATGTTAAAAATATCATTAACCGAGTGACAGGAGGTTCAATCTCAAACATAGACGGACTGATTAAAACCAACGGTTCTGCCAACCTTTTTTTAATTAATCCTAGTGGTATTATCTTTGGTCAAAATGCCTCATTAAACGTCAACGGTTCTTTTGTTGCCAGTACAGCCCATAGTATCAACTTTGCCGATGGCACTCAATTTAGTGCCACTAATCCCCAGTCAACACCATTACTAACTGTCAATCTCCCCATCGGTTTGCAATTTGGGCAAACTGCTCAACCAATCCAAATAGAAGGGTCGAATTTACAAGTTCTGCCTGGTCAAACTTTAGCAATGTTGGGTGGTGATTTATCAATTAAGGGTGGTACGCTATTAGCACCCGCAGGACGAATTGATATTGGAAGTGTCGCTCCTAACAGTTTTGTCAGCTTGGCTCCTGTTACTGAAGGTTGGGCTTTGGGATACGATGACGTGCAAAATTTTCAAGATATACAAGTATCCCAAGCTGCTAATATTTTTACAACTGGTGAAGGCAATGGAGCTATACAGTTGCGTGGCAGAAATATTGCAATTACTGATGCATCACAGGTCGGAGGAATTACCATAGGAGATAAACCAGGTCAACCTCTAACAATCACAGCCTCTGAATCTGTAGAAGTCAGTGGTTTCAACCAGAATTCTCCTAGCCAATTAAGTACTTTTACTTTTGCAACTGGAGCCGCAGGCGACATTACAATTGCAACAAAGCGATTGATTGTTCGTGATGGTGGACTCATAGAGACGTCTACTTTTACCTCTGGCTCAGGAGGAAATTTAACTATAGATGCCTCTGAATCTGTACAAGTACTAGGAAACAATAGACGCTTTTCTAGCTTAAGTGTTCGGACTCTTAGCACCGAAAAAAATGCTGGAAATGCGGGAAAAGTGCAGATTTCCACCAAGAACTTAATTCTCCGTGATGGCGGACAAATCTCAACTTCTACCCTTGGTGCTGGTAATGGGGGAACTGTGATAGTAGATGCCTCTGAATCGGTGGAAGCCAGTGGTTTAATAGTGATACCTCTTACCAGATTTGACGCGAATGGGCAAAGAGTGGAAGATACTATTAATTTCCCCAGTGGCTTACTTTCTGAGACTAGAAATTCACGGCCACTCTTCACACCACCCATAGGTAAGGGAGGGGATTTAATCATTAATACCCAGCGTTTAGTTCTCAAAGACGGTGCTAGCATCTCAGTTGCTGCTCTTGATGGTAGTCGAGGACAGGCAGGAAGATTAGATATCCATGCCTCGAAATCTGTAACAGTGACTGGTTCTGCCATTGGTGCAAAGGGACAAGTTGTTCCCAGTACCCTATTAGCTAGAAGTGAAGGCCCTGGTAGTGCGGGCGATTTGAGAATTAACACAGGGAAGTTGACTGTCAACAATGGAGCAGAAATTAATGCCAACAGCCTAGGTTCAGGTAGGGGAGGCAACCTTAATATTACAGTTGACGACCTACTGCTAGACAACCAAGGCAAACTCACCGCTACAACTACAGGCGGACAAGGAAATATTAACCTGCATTCTGGAACTTTAATCTTACGTCGTGGCAGTGCCATCACCACCAACGCCACAGGAAGCAATGTGACTGGTGGCAATATCAATATTGATACAAATAATTTAGTTGCAATTCCACAAGAAAATAGTGATATCACTGCCAATTCTAGAGACTTCCGAGGCGGTAATGTCACCATTAATGCTCAATCTATTTTTGGTACGCAGTTCCGTCCAGAACCCACATCCTTAAGTGATATCACTGCCACTGGGGCAAATTCTCAGTTAAATGGCAATGTCCAAATCAATATCCCGGATGTTGATCCCAGTTCTGGTTTAATAGAACTACCAAATATTCCCATCGATGCTACAAAACAAATTGCCCAAGCTTGTCCCACAGACAAAGACAATAGCTTTGTCGTCACTGGACGTGGTGGTTTGCCATTTTTACCAAACGAAGCATTCCGCACTCAAAATACTGTACAGATGCCTTGGGTTCGTCTTGATCATCGAGAAATCCCTATAGGAGGCGAGTCATTAGCCAAGTCTTCAATCCCAGATCACATTGTCGAGGCTACAGGTTGGGTAATTGATAAATCTGGGGAAGTGGCGTTGGTAGCAGCAAATACCACACCTGTGAATTCTTGGTCAAATCCCGTAGCTTGCCCAACGCGCTAAAGGTGGGAGCATCCCAAATGTTAAAAAAAAATTGGTGTGTACCAGACGCGATATATCGCGTCTGGTACAAAATTTAAACCCTGTAGAGACGTGCCATGGCACGTCTCTACATGCCTAAATGATGACGAAAAATCCTTAACCGAACCGTATTGCAAGTTGTCCTACTCGCTAAAAGGAAATTATGCCTGATTGAATTAGGGGTGCGACAAGATTTATGTTTTAGGAATCAAACACAGATGCACACCAATGAACACCGATGAACAGACGTTATCTTTACATTCGCAGGTGGTTGAAAAGATGCTTTCTTGCTTTGATGACTGCACTTTTGGTTATTTTTGAGTTTAATCTTAACTTTGGTATACAACTTGCTGTTCCTTTTGCTCAAGCAAAAAGTAATTCTAACCAATCAAATGCCCAATCTTTAGTTGCACAAGCTCAAAAACTTTATGAGAATGGAAATTACACTCTAGCAGTCGAAATTTTACAACAGGCAATAGAAGCTTTTCAAGCGAGTGGAGATCAGCTAGAACAAGCTATGGCGTTGAGCAATCTTGCTTTAGTCGTCAAGCAACTCGGACAGATACAAACTTCGTATAGCTATATTACAAAAAGTTTAGAAATACTTAAGATTAATCGGAATCCACAACTCCTAGCCCAAAGTTTGGAAATTCAGGGAAATCTGCTATTGGAATTAGGCAAAACTCAAGAAGCTTCAGATACTTGGCAACAAGCAGCTAAGATCTACACGCAATTAGGTGATGAAGTTGGTAAAATTCGTAGTCTAATTAATCTTGCTCAAGCTGAACAAACTTTGGGGCTTTATCTTCAAGCACGTACAAATTTACAGGAAGTGGTTAAATCTGTGGATAAACAACCAGATTCTGTAATGAAAATAACTCTCCTCCGTAGTCTTGGTGATGTTCTGCAATTAGTTGGTGAGTTACATGATTCTGAAAAATATTTGCAGCAAAGTCGTAATTTGGCTCAAAAATTACGATCGCCTGAACAATTAGCAGAAACATTGCTCAGTTTAGGTAACATTCAACGTGGTTTCGGTAATAGTGCTAGCAATCAAAAAAATGCTATTAATGGAGAACGACCCACACCTTTACGCTACATCACCTCTAATCTAAATAATCCCATCTCTAGTGAGGCTTCTAAATATTATCAACAAGCTGTCCAATTTTATGAGCAGGCGGCTACTGTATATAATTCACCAGTTGTGCAAGTTCAGGCAAAACTCAATCAATTAAGTGTATTGCTAGAAATGCATAATTGGTCACAAGCACAGCAATTATATACTGATATCCAATCTCGATTAAACCAAGTTCCGATTAATCAAACAGCAATTTTTGCTCGGATTAACTTAGCTCAGAGTTTAGTACATTTAAAACAAGCCACCAACGTAGATATACTTACTTGGGAAGAAATTGCTCAAGGTTTAGCAACAGCAATTAAACAAGCTAGAAGTATTGGTGATCAACGTTCAGAAGCTTACGCCTTGGGTGCATTAGGGGGAGTTTACCTAGAAACAAAAGATTTTGCCAATGCTCAAAAGCTGACTGATCAAGGATTAAAAATAGCTCTGAGTATGCGAATGGGGGATATTGCCTATTTATGGCAATGGCAACTAGGATACATCTTTAAAATGAGAGACAATATTCCAAGTGCGATCGCATCCTACAACGATGCCTATGATACCCTGATATCTCTTCGTAAGGATTTAGTTGCTCTTAACCCAGATGTGCAGTTTTCCTTTCGGGATAATGTCGAACCTGTTTATCGCCAATTTGTAGATTTACTTTTGCAACCCCAAGATCAGAGTAGAAAAATTAGTAAAGAAAATTTACAACAAGCTCGTACTGTAATTGAAGCTTTACAGTTCACAGAACTAGAAAACTTTTTTCGACAAGCGTGTTTGGAACCTTCATCCAAAAATATTGATGACGTGGTTGATAAAACTGATTCTAAAACCGCAGTCATTTATCCAATTCTTTTAAAAGACCGTCTCGAAATCATTCTCAAGTTGCCAAATAAAAGTGAACTTGAACACTACACAGTTTATAAACGGGCGAATGAAGTTGAAAAAAACCTAGAGGAACTACAGCGATCGCTCGCAGAACCAGACGAAACAAAGGATGTGAAGAAATACTCACAGGAAGTATATAACTGGTTGATTAAACCACGAGAAAATAAATTGGTAGAGATGAATATCAAAACATTGGTATTCGTATTAGATGGTTCTTTGCGAAATATTCCAATGGCTGTTCTTTATGATCAGCAAGAGAAAAAATTTTTAATCGAAAAATATGCTATTGCTTTGGCTCCAGGTTTGCAGCTAGTTGATCCCAAGCCTTTACAAAGAAGAAAAATTTATGCTTTAACTGCTGGAGTGAGTCAAAAACGTAAATTTGGAGATCGATCCTTTGCTCCTCTCAAAAATGTAGAAGTCGAATTGCGGGACATCCAATCAGCTATACCTAAACATAAACGACTTCTCAATCGGAATTTTACTGAAGAAAATGTGCGTAGTCAAATCAAAGAAGCATCATATAATGTTGTTCACATCGCAACTCATGGTGAGTTTAGTTCTAATGCTGAGAAGACTTTTATTCTAACTTGGGATCAACTTTTAAAAGTCAAGGATTTTGACCAATTATTGCGTTTAGGTAACTCTAGTAAATCTCGTGCTATTGAATTACTTGTGCTGAGTGCTTGTCAAACTGCTGTAGGAGACAAGCGAGCCACCTTGGGACTTGCTGGGATCGCAGTCCGAGCAGGTACACGCAGTACGTTAGCAACTTTGTGGTCTGTTGATGATGGGTCTACGGCTAAACTCATGATTAAATTTTATCAAGAGTTAGAAGACCCTAAACTTACCAAAGCTGAAGCTCTCCAGCGCGCTCAATTGGATTTGTTAAACAAACATAAGATTCCCTACTTATGGGCGCCCTATATTTTAGTAGGGAATTGGTTGTAGGGATTGGGGATTGGGGATCGGGGATTCTCTTTACGGAGACGCTTACGCGAACGGGGATCGGGGATTCTCCTTACGGAGACGCTTACGCGAACGGGGACTGGGGATCGGGGAAGATAGGAGTCCCTCTGGGGACAAGGAGGACAAGAGGGACAAGAGGGACAAGAGGGACAAGAGGGACAAGGGAAGGGAGCAGAATTTTTCTGGTGTTTCTGGTTTTTCTGTACTAGGTTAAGTCGTCTAGCTGCTAGGAATTTTGGCTGTTTGAGATTTAGAATGTCTGAACGCAGGTACAATAAGCTAAAGCTATATGCAGCTAGTAAAGAAAAAACAGTCAACAACCCAGGTCTAAAGACACGCTTGTTTCTAGCCTAAGACTAAGACAATAGTTGACCAGACTAAGTTCTTAACTGAACTACGTTATTGGCAAGAGTTAAAGACCTACCAGGGAATGCGTAGCCAGTTTCCTGCTCTAGAACTGGAAGATTAAACAGATTTATTGGGTTAAGTCGGTGTCTTCTGGATAGTACAGACCAATAACATTGTCGTTCGCCCTTGGCGTTCCCGAAGGGTAGCTAACATTACTTCCGCAAGGAAAGGCTCCTTGGAGCAAAAGCCGTTATGCGTACAGAGTTGTGAGATTTGAAATGGTAATTGTCAAGCTTGAAAGTGCAACACAATAGCACACCGAGTTAAACAATCTCCTTGCGCGATAATGGTGCAAATATTTAAGGCGGTTAAAACCGCACGTGTCGCTTTCCTCTCAGCACTTAAGTGTCTGAGTTTCCCGCATACCGTGAGGTCTTATGACTCAGCTTATTGAAGATTGGGTTGATCGCTTGCCCAATATAGAACTTGACAAAAACTCAACTGCACTCCAATCTCAACAACCTACGGTTGATGTTGATTAGAGTGCGTCTCGTTTTTGAAGCGTCACTACCCCACCCTATAGAGGGATGGGGACTTCCGCGCTACGTTAAATGATTAAATCCGTATAAAACTCATTTATTCTTCATTTTGCTTACTCTATATTTGGGGTATTAAAAATTTATCTTGTGTGTCTACGGGTATATAAAATAGAGAGAAGCTTTTTTATAGTGTTCAACTATCAGAAGGTATAAATTTAGTATCAATTTTTGCAGAATCGGTTCAGCAACAACTAGTATTCAAGAAAAACCACCGCATCTATACGCTTTTGACATTTTTTATGACTTCCCAGATTCGCTACTTGATGTGTCCGCCTGACCACTACAATGTGGACTATGTAATTAATCCCTGGATGGAGGGGAATATTCACAAGTCATCGCGCGATCGCGCTGTGCAGCAGTGGCATAAACTTTATCACATCCTCAAAGAACACGCGATTGTAAATTTAGTGCCACCCCAGCAGGGCTGGCCAGATATGGTGTTCACGGCTAATGCTGGTCTGGTGTTGGGAGAGACAGTAGTTTTAAGTCGCTTTTTGCATAAAGAGCGTCAAGGAGAAGAACCGTATTTTAAGCAATGGTTTGAGGAAAACGGCTACAAAGTCTATGAGTTACCCAAAGACTTGCCGTTTGAGGGAGCTGGTGATGCACTCCTAGATCGGGAAGGACGCTGGCTATGGGCGGGATACGGTTTCCGTTCAGAGTTAGATTCTCATCCCTATCTGGCAAAATGGCTGGATATTGAAGTGTTATCCCTGCGGTTGATAGATGATCGCTTCTATCACTTGGATACTTGCTTTTGTCCATTAACAAATGGTTATTTGCTTTACTATCCTGCGGCTTTTGATTCCTACTCCAATCGTCTAATTGAAATGCGAGTAGCTCCAGAAAAGCGGATAGCGATCGCCGAGGCTGATGCGGTGAACTTCGCCTGTAATGCGGTGAATGTGGATCGCATCGTGATTATGAACAAAGCTAGTGATTCCCTCAAGGAACATCTGGTGAATGTGGGTTTCCAAATTATTGAAACACCACTGACAGAATTTCTCAAAGCGGGGGGTGCAGCCAAATGTTTGACTCTGCGTTCAACAGAACCAGTCAGAGAAGAAGTTCATGCTACTGTGTCGGTAGAAAGCCGCATCCTTCGCATGGAAGGACACTTGCTTGATGCGGGCTTGATTAACCGCGCTTTGGATTTGATTGTAGATAACGGCGGAAGTTTCCAAGTTCTCAACTTTAACTTAGGAGAACAACGACAAAGTACCTCAGCCGCAGAGGTGAAGGTCTCGGCTCCCTCTCATGAGGTGATGGAAGAAATCATCTCCCAACTCATTGATTTGGGTGCGGTTGACTTGCCGCAAGATGAGCGAGATGCCAAGCTAGAACCAGTGATTATGCCTGGTGTCGCTCCCGATGATTTTTATGTCAGCACGATTTATCCCACCGAGGTGCGGATTAATGGTGAGTGGATGACAGTACACAATCAACGCATGGACGGAGCGATCGCAATTTCCCAAACTCCCCAAGGTTTGATAGCACGGTGTAAAATCTTACGCGATTTGGAAGTTGGCGAACAGGTGGTTGTGGATGTCCAAGGTATCCGCACTATTCGCAAAACAGAATCGCGGGAAAAACGCAATGCTGAAGAATTTAGCTTTATGTCAGCAGGGGTTTCCAGCGAACGGCGCGTAGAATTAGTCGTTGAGCAGGTGGCTTGGGAACTACGTAAAATCCGCGATGCAGGTGGTAAAGTTGCTGTCACAGCTGGCCCAGTAGTGATTCATACTGGTGGTGGCGAACATCTATCACGGCTGATTCGTGAAGGATACGTACAAGCGCTGTTGGGAGGAAATGCGATCGCTGTTCACGACATCGAACAATCGATCATGGGTACTTCCCTCGGTGTTGATATGAAGCGGGGTGTAGCAGTACGCGGCGGACACCGCCACCACTTGAAGATCATTAACACTATCCGGCGTTACGGTAGTATTGCCAAAGCTGTAGAAGCTGGGGCAATTAAAAATGGTGTCATGTATGAATGTGTAAAAAATCACGTACCTTTCTGTTTGGCTGGTTCAATTCGGGATGATGGCCCCTTACCTGATACCCAAATGGATTTAATTAAGGCGCAAGAACAATACGCCGAACTGCTCAAAGGTGCAGAGATGATTTTGATGTTATCATCAATGCTGCATTCTATTGGTGTGGGTAATATGACGCCTGCGGGTGTGAAAATGGTTTGTGTAGATATCAACCCAGCAGTAGTAACAAAATTAAGCGATCGAGGTTCGATTGAATCGCTGGGTGTAGTGACAGATGTAGGATTATTCCTGAGTTTGTTAACCCAGCAGTTGGATAAGTTGACAAGTCCGTACACAGCCAAAATGGGATAGGAAAAGAAGGCAAAAGGGCTATTTCATTCTTACCATAACCCGCCCAGAAATAAATTTCCGAGCTAACAGCAAAACTCCACTGAAAGTCGTTTTTAGACGACTTAAGCTATAAGCCAAAAATTAAACTTCTTGGCGGACTGGACGAGAATGAAATAACCCTGTTTTGATGTAAAACATTCGACACGATAGAAAAATATTCACCAGTTTGAGAAAGCCCACAAAAGTTCCAAAGGGATGAAAAATGCAAGGAGTTGCTTTTACTAGAAGGTTAAGAGTTAATTGGGTAAGTTTTTTTGCTGATTTTCTGTTAGCAGGAATGGTGATAGGGCCCCTTGCTGCTCCTTTTTTGGCAGCTTCTGGGTTGTTTGTTTTACCTAGAATTGCGGAAATTATTTATTTCATGGGTCGTCATGTCTGTCCTCAACCAGAGATGGGAGTGAGTTTGACATCACCGTTTCTCATGGCTGTATGTATGCGTTGTTACGGGACAGTTACAGGTTTGCTGTTGACTCGGTTGCTGTATAGGATGGATGGTGGTAAAAATTTTTACTGGCTGCATCAATATGGTTGGAATGGTGCAGCACTTACAAGTATCTTGATGATGGCTTATCCGTTGGAGTTAGCCGCAGAGGTGTTAGGGTGGTGGAGTTTTAATAATTATGTTGTAACTTTGTTTGGATTGGTGACGGGTTTGGCGTGGGGATTGTTTACTATCCCACTATTACATGCAGGAAAGCCAAATTTTCATGCTTGGCGGTGAAATTTTTTCAAAGTTGAGAAGAGCCAAAAGCGATCGCAAACTACAAACTGTTTTTTCTCGGAATCACATTTCTGATGCCACCTTTAGCACCAACAGTATCACCTTTATAGCGTGGAATAATATGAATACTGGTGTGCATCATATTTTGACCAGCATCTCGATTGATGTTCATTCCTACATTGAAACCATCGGGTGCAAATTCTTGGCTGAGAATTGCTTGCACTTTATTAACCATCAGCCAACAAGCAGATTGCTCTTTAAATGGTAGCTCAAAATAATTACTCACATGACGTTTTGGGATAACCAAAACATGACCTTTACTCACGGGATAACCATCAAACATTGCATAGGCTGTTGCTGATTCAGTTAATACTGTGAGGTGTTTATAAGGATTGCAAAATATACAATTATTAGAAGAATTTCTCTGTAAATTATAATGCTTATACTCGTAAACTTCGTAATAATCATCTAACTGAATTGATTGAAAAGGAAGTTTAACAATACATTGATATGTAGGTTTTTTATGGATATAATGTTCTCGAAAACCTTCTTTTTTGATATCCCTTCTCACTGCATAATAAGCTTTGCCTCCTGGCTTCAAAAGATGTGAAATTTCCATGAGAACATTTGCTTGTTCTTCAGTAAATAAAACATTTAAAACATAAATACAAATTATGGTGTCAAATTTTTCCTTCGGATATTGGGGAAAATAATAAGGATCATAAGCCGTAATATCAAATCCTTTTTTTTGCAATAATTTAACATCATTACCAAAGCCACAACCAAAATCCAGAACTTTACCTTGAAGCAGATTTTTATCTAATAAAAAATTTGTCGGTACTGATAGATAAACTCTTTCAATTGCTGTGAGGTGACTAAATTGATTTTTTTGCTTTTTCATGAAAAAATAAATCTTCCAGGAAGATTTGCAACAAGCGATCGCCAATTATAATCAAGTGTTCTGATCAATTTTATGAAGCGATCGCACCCATGTCCACAAAAAAGCAAGCGTAATAATACAAAAACCCTAAATCATAAAAAATAAGATCCCCGACAACTCCTGCGAAGTCGGGAATCTGGAGAATCAACACCAAAAAATATCCTAGTACCGCTTCCTTGGAAGTCAAAAGTCTTTTATTTCAGGCTTTTGGGCTGTTTGAAACGGTCAGTTTATTTACGCCGACCTGTACTAATGCCAAACAAACACTTTAGCTTCGTAAGGGCCAATATCAATCATCATGCCATCATCGCCAGCATCAACATCATAATTTCCTGTCCATTCGTGCCATGTTCCACTAATAGGAAAGTTAGGAACCTGATAACCAGCTAAGAAATTTTCCGAGAAATTAGTGACAACAACTACACGGGAACCTTCATCATTCCAGCGACTATAAGCTAATACTTTTGCTTCTGGATTCTCATGGATAAAATCAATATTTTCTGTGTAAAGAGCATGATTTTGTTTTCGCAGGCTAATTAAACCTTTGTAGTACTCAAATAAACCACGATTCAAATCATTACCTAGTAGATTCCATTCAATTTTTGCTGATTCTGTAGTCTTAGGTTTGTACTCACCAAACTCTTCACCCATCCAAACTAAGGGTACACCAACAGCCGTCATTAAAATTGCAACACCAAGCTTGATTCTCCTGAAAGCTTCCTCATCAAAAATGTTGCGATCGCCTAAATCAACCATCAAATGGTTATGGTCATGGTTTGTCACATAATTGACAACATTTGTAGCACCCATAAAGCCTTGACGCTTACAGTCAATGATATCTTTGAGTTTTTCTATATCAAATGTTTCACCACAAATATGTTCCTTTATACAATGATAAAAACTATCATGCCAGCAACCATCCATCGGCCCATCAACATTTGTAATGCTGCTAGTTTCAGGAATATATTCAGCAACATTATAAAAAGGTTTTGCACCAGCAGTTTTCTTAGCTTCTTGTACGATCCAATGCATGAAGTCGTAATTCGCAATTTGACGCGCTGCATCATAGCGAATACCATCAAGATGATATTCTTCTATCCAAAAACGGATTGTATCACCGATAAATTTTCGTGCAGGATAAGTCTCTAAATTTTCATCATAGAATTCGTAATTAAACTCAGGACCCCAGCTATTATCAGGGTCACGTGGAGAATGATGATACCAGTAATCGTGATCAATTTGAGTCAATGGACTAGATGCTTCTGAGTGATTATAAATCCCGTCCATAATCACGCGAATTCCCCTAGCATGGCACTCATCAATCAGATTTTTTAAACCAGATGTCTGACCATAACTTGATTCTGTAGCAAAAAAATAGCGGGGATTGTAACCCCAGCTATGATCACCTGGATATTCTTTAACTGGCATTAACTCAATAGCATTAATACCCAATTCACAAAGATAATCTAACTTTTCAACTACATGTTTATACTTTCCGCGTGCGTAGGGATCATCTTCACCACCAGAAAAGTCACCAACATGTAATTCGTAAATTACTAATTCATGGTCAGCAGGTAAAGGTTTATCATCGTGCTGCCAAACATAAGTATCAACTATTCTTTGTCCGTCTTTAATATGTACAATACCGTTATCTTGACCACTTAATTCATCTATATCTATTGCATAAGGATCTGTAACATCAACCCATTGATCTTCTTCAAAAAACCATGATTTTGACTGTACACGAAATTTATATTGATAATCTCCATCCTCTAATTCAACTGTGGTACGGAAATAACCATCCTCACCTTTTTCCATTGGAATTTCTTGCCAATCAGAAAAAGAACCAATTAAAGCTGCTGCTTTGTTATATGGAGCAAATAGATTAAATTCAATTGGCTTCGCCATCATACTTAAGTTTATTTATGTTAGTGAATCCTTGCATGATTATTCTCTGATTTTCAGAAAGAATAGCCAATATTTCCTTAGAGATAAATAAACAATTATGACTCTATCTTCAGAAATAAATCTTTAAGAAATAATCAAAGAATACTTAAGTTAGTTGTTGGTAGTTGGTTATTAATTATTCTCCCTTGTCCCGATCCTCGTTTGCATAGGGTCGTTCCAAGCTTTGCTCTAATTGCTTCTATCAAGTCAGTGAGATACCCTTGGATGTGAGGGAATGGACTTGCCCTCACTGCGGTACCCATCATGACCGAGATGGAAATGCAGCAATTAATATTAGAGCAGAAGGAGTCAGAATGCGTGCATACGGATGGTTCAACCGTCTGGATCTATAGGAGGGCAGATAAGACCAAAGATGGGGCAAAAGTCTGTTCTTCGGCACTTGCATGACTACACAAACCCTGTCCGCCTAAGCGGTGGGGAGTTCACAAATATATAGGGCAATGCACACGGGGAAACTAACGTGAGTCAAGGATTTGATTATGATTTAGTGATTATCGGCGCTGGAGTAGGCGGACATGGGGCTGCCTTGCACGCCGTTAGCTGTGGTTTGAAGACAGCGATCATTGAAGCGGCTGATATGGGGGGAACCTGTGTCAACCGAGGCTGCATTCCTTCTAAGGCATTGCTAGCAGCCTCTGGACGTGTACGGGAACTTAGAGACGCCCATCATCTCAAAGCGCTGGGAATTCAAGTCGCAGGTGTACAATTTGAGCGGCAAGCGATCGCAGACCATGCTAACAATCTTGTCGCGAAAATTCAAGGCGACTTAACCAATAGCCTCAAACGTTTGGGGGTTGATATTATTCGAGGTTGGGGCAAAATCGCAGGCACTCAAAAAGTAGGTATCGTAACAGATAGTGGTGAAAAAACAATCACTGCTAAAGATATTATTCTTTCTTCTGGTTCAGTTCCCTTTGTTCCTCCTGGAATTGAAGTAGACGGTAAAACAGTCTTTACCAGTGATCAAGGGGTAAAATTAGAATCATTACCAGATTGGGTAGCAATTATTGGTAGTGGTTACATTGGGCTGGAATTTTCTGACGTTTACTCGGCTTTAGGCTGCGAAATCACTATGATCGAAGCACTCGATCAATTAATGCCAGGATTTGATCGTGATATTGCCAAACTTGCCGAACGAGTGCTAATTACTCCCCGCGATATTGAAACCCATGTGGGAATATACGCCAAAAGAGTCATTCCAGGTTCACCAGTAGTGATTGAATTAGCCAACTTCAAAACCAAAGAAGATGTAGATGTGCTAGAAGTTGATGCTTGTTTAGTCGCAACCGGACGCATCCCAGCCACCCAAAATCTCGGTTTAGAATCAGTAGGTGTAGAATTAGACCGCAGGAATTTTATTCCCGTCAATGACACCATGGCTGTGTTAAGTGGGGGTGAAATAGTTCCACATTTGTGGGCAATTGGTGACGCTACCGGCAAAATGATGTTAGCCCACGCTGCATCTGCTCAGGGTATTGTAGCAGTAGAAAATATCTGCGGTAGACATAAAGAAGTAGACTATCTTAGTATTCCCGCAGCAGCTTTCACTCACCCAGAAGTTAGCTATGTGGGGATAACCGAAGCACAAGCCAAGGAAAAAGCCACCGCCGAAGGTTTTGAAGTCGCAGTGGCAAAAAGTTACTTCAAAGGTAATTCCAAAGCCTTGGCAGAAGGCGAAGCCGATGGTATGGCAAAAGTAATTTATCGTAAAGACACTGGTGAAGTTTTGGGAGTCCATATTTTTGGAATGCACGCCTCCGACCTCATCCACGAAGCCTCAGCTGCGATCGCCAACCGTCAGTCTGTCCACACCCTCGCCCATCTAGTTCACGCCCACCCCACACTCTCAGAAGTCCTAGACGAAGCTTATAAACGAGCAGCCAGTTAGGGATTGGGGATCAGGAATTGGGGAAAGGGATTGGGGATCAGGGATCAGGGATCGGGAAATAATTTAGTTCCTAGTTTCTAGTCCTCAATCCTGAATCCTAGTTTCCAGTCCCTTTTCCCTTTCTTCAATCCCCTTTCCCCGTTCGCGTAAGCGTCTCCGTAAGGAGAATCCCCGATCCCTTTTCCCTTTCTTCAATCCCCTTTGTGTCCCCCGATCCCCGATCCCTTTTCCCCAATCCCTACTATGCAAATCCGTCGCCGTCCACCAAATCCAACTGTTGCAGTGTCTAGTCTAAGGTATCAGGTTGCCACTCATGATGCTGAACCAATGAACATCTTAGAAAAAATTGTTTGGCAAAAAGAAGAAGAAGTAGACAAAATGCGTGAGAAGCAACCCCTAACGGAGTTGCAAAAGCAAGCTTTAACTGCACTCCCAACCCGCGATTTTGTGGCAGCACTGCGAAATGGTAAAACTAAACCAGCTTTGATTGCTGAAGTCAAAAAAGCTTCTCCCAGCAAAGGTGTCATCAGAGAAGATTTTGACCCAGTGGCGATCGCTTTGCAATATCAGCAAGGCGGTGCTAGTTGCATTTCAGTGTTAACCGATGAAAAGTTTTTTCAAGGTAGCTTTAATAATTTAGCTAAAATCCGCACTGCTGTAGATTTACCTTTATTGTGTAAGGAATTTATTATTTATCCCTATCAAATGTATCTAGCCCGCATTCTTGGTGCAGATGCAGTTTTGCTAATAGCAGCTATCCTTAGCGATCAAGATTTACAATACTTTGTAAAGATTGCCAATGCTCTCAACATGAAAGCATTAATTGAAGTCCATACTCTTGCAGAACTTGACCGTGTATTGGCTCTAGATGGTGTTTCATTGGTAGGAATTAATAACCGCAATCTTGAAGATTTTTCTGTTAATTTACAAACAACTTGTCAAATTTTATTAGCAAGAGGCAAAGACTTGCAAGAAAGGAACATTCTAGTTGTGAGTGAGTCAGGATTACATACCCCAGATGATCTAAATATAGTAGAACAAGCAGGGGCTTCTGCCGTACTCATTGGTGAATCATTAGTCAAACAATCAGAGCCAAAAGTGGCGATCGCTAATCTTTTCACTAAATCTTAATTACCTAGTAAAACCAGGATTCAAGCAAATATTTGTCGTCTATGTAACAACTAGCTGATTAACACACAGTCTTGGATTTGAAATCAAAAGGTACAATAAAAAATAAATTTCATGGAGCAAATTCCTCTACCTTCACCCATCCATTACGAACTCATACTGCAACTACTAGAAAGACAAACAATGTTAGCAGTGAGTAAGAATTCAGAATTGCGAAATCAAGTGAATCAGCTAATAATTACCCTCCGCAAAGCTGCTGTTCAACAAAAACATCTAGAAGAAATTTGTCAGTGTTCATCTATGAGTGTTGATCATCGTTGGTCACTGAATCATCTCAAGACGGAGCAAGTATCTTCACCTGATTGACTTGAAAAATTCTTGGTGTCTTTGTGTCTTGGTGTCGAAAAAATTATATTTTTACCACCAAGACACAAAGACACAAAAGTTCACTGACTATTAGCGATATTTAATTTAGAAGCATCTAAGTTTGGCATCACCGAAGAATGATCAAACCCAGCAAATTTTGTATGATCAAATGCGTTAGGATGATCAACCGTATCAGCACCAATTTGTTGGGGTTTGAGGTAATCAGAGAATTGATTAGGATTACTATTAGCTTGACCAGTCAAAATTTCACGTAAGTCACTTCCATATTGATTCGGAGCAAAATCAGTATTGAAATCTTCTTTGTTTTGTGTGTTGTTATCCACAAAGCGATTGCTAACAACACCAGCAGCTAACTTATCTTCTCCTGCATTACCGATGAGGCTATCATTACTATTTGCTTGAAGTGTTGGTTCAGAAGATGGAGGGTTTGGTATCTTGCTAATAGGGTTAAGATCACCACTACCAAATTCCTGACTCCAATAATTGTTATGGAAACCAGCGCCGATTTCAGTATATTTGGGATTGAGAATATTTTCTCGGTGTCCAGGACTGTTCATCCAATCTTGGACCACCTGCTCAGGAGTTGTTTGACCTGCGCCTATGTTCTCTCCCATCGTTTTCGCTTCATAACCAATAGCCTCAGCTCGCTCCCATGGTAGAGAACCATCTGCTCCTGTATGACTTAAAACACGACGTTCTGACATCTGTTTAGCATATTCGTCAGCAACATAGTTGAGTTCAGCATTCTCTCTTAAAGCAGGAAGATTATTCTTCGCTCGTTCTTGGTTAGTTAGTTCAACAACTTGTTGCTCAAATGTCATGTTGTTTGAAGTCATCTATACTGTCCTCGCTATTTTCAAAATAGATTTTGGATTTTGGGTTGACCCCACTTATTATCAAAGGCGATGCGACTTGGTGTCTTGGTGTCTACAGTTCCGGTAGGCGCGCAAGCGATTTCTGCAAGTAGCCGCTTGCGCGTCTATGTAGTGAAAAAATAAATCTTAATTTAACCACTAAGACACAAAGACACAAAGAAAACTATGCTTTGAAGGTTACACCCCCTACTAACTAAGAACAAAGTTACTGGGTTTTAAGCTTGATGCATCAACGTTTGACAACATGATGAAATTCTCTAAACCGCCAGATTGTTGGCTTCCGTCCATGTCTAAGCGAACGGCTGTATCAGCACCAACTTGTTTTAATTCCAGATAGTCAGAAAATTGATTTGAGCCTGTGTAAGCTGAACCAGACATAATTTGACGTAAGTCGATCGCATCTTGATTGTGGTCAAAATCGGTAATGGTATTCCCTTTGTTTTGCAGATTCTCATAGATAAAGCGATCGCGTCCAGCACCACCAGTTAATTGATCTGCTCCTGAACTCGCTATGATTTGATCGTCGCCATCGCCACCATTGAGAAAATCTTTGTCTTTACCTCCTGATAGTTCGTCATTACCTAGACCACCAATCAGGACATCGGTTTCGTTTTCACCGTCAAGGCGATCGTGCTTATATCCCTTGACTTCGGTTTTACTCTTAATAAATTCTTGTTCGGCTTCCCATTTTGGAGAAGTAGATTGATTGACGTGTTCTAAAGCGCCCCAAGCACCCCATTTAGTTGGTGTGGTGATGTCATCGTAAATTACGAATTCACTACCGTTACTTTGCTTATCCCATCCTTGGAGATATTCTTTATACAACTGACCCATACGTGGATCACGGTTAGCTTTGATGAATAAATCCGTGATGGCGTCATTATTTTCTGATCCATTAAGACCTGTAAGATGCTGTCCACCTTCATAGCCAACTAAATCAAGACCATATTTTTGAGCCTGTTCTGACTGTTTGCTGATGTTGTCTAGTTGTTTAGGTAGTTCTGTGTTATTTAGGTAGTCAAAGACTTTGTTCAAACCTCCATCTGATTCTTTTGTCCAGCTTTCTACTTCTGCTTCTGCGGTTGTCCAATCTTGTTTACCTGGAGTCACAAATATCCCTAGGTAAGGAGCGATGGCGATCGCATCCACTGTAGAGTTTGGATCATACGCCTTCACCTTCTGCATCAGTTGATCAGTCAACTGTAAGTTACCATTCTGAGCGCCGAGTACTGTGACTACTCGATTGCTATCTTGACCAAAGGCTTTATCCCAGATATCACCCATTTGCTCTGTACGGCGACTATGCCAGTCTTTCCAGTCACCGTCTAGCTTTTGCCCTTGATCTTGCGCCCATTGATGTTGACCAAAAGCACCATTCCACACTTCGTTGGAATATTCTACATAAGCTTTCAGGTTGGGGTTAAGCTTTTCTTTGACAACTTTGGCAAAATTTGCAATGTACTCATCCGATGCTTGGTGAGGCATATTAAACCAAGGATTAGCCCCGGTTCGATTGGCCAAATCAACCATCACTTCTACAGGCACACCCTTGTTAGAGTAAATGTAATTAGAACTATCAACTGTCGGTCGATTTTTCCAATCACTCTGTTTAGAGTTGTTAGTACCCATCCAATCCATAAATCGGAGGGTAGAAAAATTGTCAGTTTTATTGACAAAGGTAGGATTAAATACCTGAGTCTTGTAGTTTTTTTCCTCGGCTTCTGGTACAAGATGAATGTCGCGAAGATAATTTCCTGTACCTTTAGGATCTGTTTCGGTAAGCCATATAGACATACCCTTACTAGAGGGTGTGACGTCGATAACATCACGACCAGGTTTAGAAGCAGCTGTATCTAGTTTGGCATCTGCCCCATACTCTAGCTTGCCTTCGCCGTCGTACAAAACAACGTATTTACCACTAGGATAATTTTCTTTGACTCCTGGTGTGGCAGAGATGAGATCGACAAGAGTTTGAACGCTATCATAATTACTCTCTCCTGATTTAGGTAAGGATTTTACCCAGCCATTTTCATCTAGATTCAGTTGAATTCCTTGTGGCTTTTCCCCTGTTTTGAAATTTTGAGGCATCCAGTTACTAGCCGTTTTGAAGTGATCCAAGAATGGTAATTGGCTAGACCAGTAAGAAACTCCACTTAGATTTGTGCCTAGATTATTTGCCATGACTATCCTTTAATTAACGCCAAATGGTAGATTCCCTGGAATATGAGTATGAGTGTAAGGGTATAAGGAGATACTCTTACCTAAGACTGGAACTCATAAGCACCAATATCAGTGCCTTTACCTTGACCACGTTGTTTACCGTCGTGATCCAGCTTTGCGTAATCACCAATTGCTGCGGAAGCAATATCAATTGCTGGCGAATCTGATGTGAGTTTGAAATTCTTGCCATTTAAATCAGCAAATCCCATTGACTCAGCCTGAGTGTTATTTTCAGCTTTCAAATTATTCACTCCATTGCCAGTTTCATAGACTTTTGCAAACTTACTCGTGAATAAGTTGTGGTCTAAGGTCACATTATCAACATCTTCAACTAATCCATTACGAAAACTACTATTAGCGAAGATATTGTTGCGAACTAAAATGTCATGAGGCCGATAACCGCCATAGTTGTCAGAGCCGTCTATCAAGAAACCTTGAACATTGCCATCAACCGTATTGTTGACGATTTGAACATCACTAACATTACTGCTGACACCAATTCCTTGACCACTATTTACCCCGTCCTTACCATTGCCAAAAACAATGTTGTTGTAGACACGGATACCAGATACATCCCCTTGATTGGGAACTTCATCTGTAATCACAAGTCCACCAGCAGTGTTATTGGCTACAACATTGTTGTAAACATCAATGTTGAACATATCAGCACGGTTGCCTTCAATATAAAGACCAGGACCACCACTGTAACCGTTGGGTGTACCGCTAACTAAGGCTTGACCAGTAACAGTATTGTCGTGGACAGAACCATTGCGGGAACCTGTTTTGACATCTATACCTTCGCGGTTGCCTTCTTTAACAGTGTTATTAGCTACCTCGAAACCATCCACACCCCAGATACTTAATGATTCCTGTGTTCCAGTTGTAAGGTCGAAACCATCGTTTATATTGCCTTCTTTAGAACCGTTACCTTTCCAGATCCAGCTAGCTCGTTCAACAGTGTTGTTGAGTACCTTGATATTTTTACTAGTCACCTCCGCTTCCCCACCGTTATAGTAGGTATCAGGCATGACGATGATACCGGAGGCACCAGTTTCGTAGGTGTGGTTGTTCTGCACAGTCATGTCGTAGGCATCACGCAAAGCAATTCCCGCCCAGGATGTGTTCTCAATCCGGAAGCCATCAATCACCCAATGACCTTTGCCAGCTGACTGAATCACTCCTTCCCGGAAAAACCCACTATTGGGGTCGGGGTCACGTAGTGTAACATCGCCATTGGCTTTGAGCGTGATGTCACCCAACTTACTATCACCAGATTTACCAAGGGTGATAAGTTCTGTGTAGGTTCCAGCCTGAACTAAGATCGTGTCACCTGCCTTGACAGGAGAACTGTCATTCACCGCATGGTTCACACTTTTCCAGGGTTTATCAACTGTACCTGGATTCTCATCACTACCATTGGGTGCAACGTAGTAGAGATTCTGGGAACTATTGGATTGACTTGAGTCTTTACTCGTTGCTAGAACAGTCGGTTTCTGGGTAGATTTGCTAAAGTCAATACTCGTGCCTAAAACATCTGATGTTGTAGTTTTTGGTTGAGTATCAGAACTAGGCTGTATTAAAGATTGATCAGCATAATTGCTGAATTCCTTGATACCATTGCCTTTGATTCCAGTTAGAATGTCCCTATTGTCACCACCGAGGGTTTCATTGCCATTGTTGCTTAGGAGTTGTCTATCCTCTGTCTGAGAAAATTGGCTGTTTCCTTTGCCAGCATCTAACCAGTTATCTTTCGTGCCTAAACCTTGATCCTGCCAAGCACTAACTCCTGAGTTGGGTAAGGACTTTACCCAGCCATTTTCATCTAGATTCAGTTGAATTCCTTGCGGCTTTTTCTCTGTTTTGTAATTTTGAGGTATTAAGTCACTAGCCGTTTTGAAATGATCCAAAAATGGTAATTGGCTAGACCAGTCATAAACCCCACTTAGGTTTGTGCCTTGAGTATTCGCCATGATAATCCTTTATTCACGCCTAATTAACGCCAAATGGTAGATTTTCTGGGATACCTACGGAAAAAATATCAACAGAGTTGAAGTGAGAATAACTTGCAACTACTGTTGTCTTCAGTACGCAGAAGCTAGTAACCCATTTGTTTTGTGATTAGTCATTTGTATTTACGCACGTGTATTGAGAACAAGTGACTAATGCAATTTTTGAAGCAATTCTTGAATCAGAAAAGATATATACGCCTAAAATCAGTTTCGGTGCAGGATAGTTGAACTCACAAGATTGTTGCGACTACGGTAAAAAGCGGTAATTACGAAATATTCACTCATTCAGAATAAAAGCTACAGTAGCTTTTCTCACGCTTTTATTGTGACAGTTGAAAGACTGTCACAATGCATTAAAAGTCAAATTTATACAAGTATTTTTCATATACTTTTATATATTTAAATTTGACATCATTTAGGCATTTTTAGTAGATTTCTATACTTTGCTTTTGATATATTCGTCAATTTGTGCAACAAAAATGACTTTATCAAGTATTTTTGTTGACAAAAAAAATTTTTTATTAGAAAGTTTTTACTGTAAAAAATAAGTTTTTGTCAAAACAGCTGCAAAACAGTATATGATGTAATGTTTTGGTAAAGTTTAGTGATATTGTGGATAAAAAATTGACGAAGTCTTATAAAAAAAATTCCTGATGCAACTCAAAACCTGATGTATATCCAATAGAGACAGGGTCTATCTATTTGTAGATTGACTTTTGTGTCCTCTCACCCCGGTGAGATGTTTAGATAGATTTTTCAAACATTAGAAAACCGATCGCGCAAGCTAGGAATTATGACGATACAAACCTTGCAAGTGGGTAACGAAGTACTTCAGGCAGATCAATTAATGTCTTTGCTACATCGTTATCAGTTGTTACCGCAGGTATTACGCGCCAAAGTCATAGATGAGGCGATCGCTTGTTTCAGTTGCACAGATTTAGAGAAACAAGCAGCAATTAACGACTTTTACCAGCGTTACCAACTCACCTCATCAGAGGTAAAACAAGCATGGTTGCAAAAGCACCAGCTAACAGAAGCAGCAATGCAAGAATTGGCTATTCGCCCGGTGTTGAGCAAAAAATTTCAGCTTGCAATGTGGGGCAATAAATTAGAGTCTTACTTTATGCAACGCAAAGGAAATCTAGATCAAGTCGTATATTCTCTAATTCGTACCCAAGACGAAGGACTAGCCCAGGAATTGTATTTTCGGATTTGTGAAGGAGAACAAAGTTTTGCTAGCGCCGCCGAGAAATATTCCCAAGGTCCAGAAGCACAAACAGCAGGGATTTTAGGGCCAGTTCCATTGTCTCAACCCCACCCAGTCATTCAACAAATCTTATCTGTGAGTAAACCTGGTCAACTCTGGAAACCACGGGCCATAGCCGAGTGGTTTGTAATCATTCGCCTAGAAAAATTACTGTCTGCACAATTAGATGATGCTATGCAGCAGCAGTTATTGGATGAACTCTTTGAAAACTGGATACAAAAACAAGTGCAAACGCGTCTACAATCTTCCAACCATCATTTGGAAACTGCGGCAGCGTAAACTATCAACACTATCTCAGTTTTAGGGGCAACCCAGATAGCCGAATTTGTGAAAATTTGGGACAGTAAGTGAGGTTGTGAGCAAAGGAGACAAGAAAAATTACACTTTTTCTCCCCAAACCCCACCGACGCCTAAAAGTTGGTGTGGCAGACTACTAGGTTTTGTGGGAGTTTCTAGGAGAAATTCAGATGAAGCCAGCTATTACCCAAACCGACATCATAAAATTCTTAGCCGACACCCCCCCTTTCAACAAACTATCACCTGCCACCTTAGAAACAATTGCAGGGAAATGCCAACTGTTGCAATATCGTACTGGACAGTGGATGGTGGTTAAAGAAAGAATGCCAGCGCAAGTAATTGTAATTTATCAAGGACAAGCGCGGCTATTGGGCTATGACCAGCGTACAGACTCTCAAATTAGTTTGACAGTGGTAGAGCCAGGAGAGTTCCTGGGTTGGCTAGGATTAATACGTGGGGTAAGTTGCGAAGCAGCGATCGCCTCTAGCGAAGTCATAGCCATTACTCTAGACGCACCAATATTTCTAGAATTGATGGCTACACAACCAGAGTTTAAACAAGCAGTGCGATCGCGTCCTCAGATCATAGAAGTGTTTGAACTCCTGAGTTTAGAACTCCAACGACAAGCAGATGCAAGCACCGATTTAAAAGACTTAGTGCGTCAGGTTTGGCAACAAACAACGGTTGTGAATGCACCAGCAGGGAAACTAAATTCGCAGCAATTGAATGATGACTACCTTTGGCTAATCAGCGCAGGAATGTTCGACAAAATGAGCGTTGGTAGTCGCTTACAGTTAGATCACAACCAGCAGAAAATTTGGCACAGTGAAACAGAAATACGCTTAATCGGTATTCCCTGGAAGTCTCATACAGAGAAATCTCGCAATGACAATACCTCCACTCTAGCAATTTCTCCTGCCCCAGAATACCCAACTAATCCTGCTGTCGAATATATCGCCCCACCAGACACCATATTTGTATCAGGACAAGGCACTGTTGATGCTCCCTTGGCATGTTTCCAAATGTTACATCGCATCTTAGGGGGTTCTTTTCGCCGTGACTTAATTCGCAAAGTCTTAACAAATCAACTCAAATCTCACAAGCAGATTTCACTGCAAGTAGCAGGGGCTATTGTAGAAATGATGGGTTTGCAGGCCCAGTTAGTCAAAGTCCCTGTTAACGTTATCAACCGTTTGAGTGCGCCAGCAGTAATTTACTGGCAAGAAAACTTGGCCTTACTGTACAAAATCACAGAACATGAAATTGTTGTAGCTGCCCCAGAAAAAGGTATTTCTCGCTATTGTGTAGCGGAATTTGGTAACATCTGGGGGCAATCAGGACAAGTCTTGGTGATCGAAAAACCAGAAGAAGAACGTCCAGAAAAATTTAGTCTGCGTTGGTTTTTGCCTTATATCTACAAATATCGCTTGGTATTGATTGAGGTTCTGATTGCTTCGTTTTTTGTGCAAGTATTTGGTTTGGCAAACCCAATTATTACCCAAATCATCATTGATAATGTATTGATGCAAAAAAGCCTCGATACTCTCGATATTTTGGGGATTTTCTTGCTTGTAATCGCAGTATTTGAGGCAATCTTAACGAGTCTGCGTACCTATCTGTTTGCTGATACTACCAATCGTATTGATATCCGTCTGGGTTCAGAAGTCATTGAACATCTGTTGCGATTACCGTTGAGTTACTTTGAGCGTCGCCGCGTTGGAGAATTAGCAGGAAGGATTAATGAACTAGAGAATATTCGTTCTTTCTTGACAGGAACAGCATTGACTGTGGTACTAGATGCGGTATTTTCTGTGATTTATATCGCCGTCATGCTGTTTTATAGTTGGGTGCTGACACTAGTTGCTTTGGCTTGTGTACCATTGTTTGCCTTACTCACAACTTTTGTGGTTCCGGTTGTGCAGCGACAATTACGGAAAAAAGCCGAACGCTATGCTGATACTCAATCTTATTTAGTTGAGATCCTCACCGGCATTCAAACAGTCAAAGCTCAGAATATAGAATTAAAATCTCGTTGGCAATGGCGCGATCGCTATACCCGCTACATCAGCGCTGGATTCAAGAATGTACAGACTTCCAGCACCGCCAACTCCATCAGTGGATTTTTAAATCAATTCTCTAGTTTTGTATTGTTGTGGGCAGGCGCTCATTTAGTTATTTCTAATCAACTTACCCTCGGTCAATTAATTGCCTTTCGCATCATTGCTGGTTATGTTACCAGTCCTCTGTTACGTCTAATTCAACTTTCACAAAACTTTCAAGAAGTGGCCTTGTCTATTGAACGTCTTGGTGATGTCTTAGACACTCCGCCAGAAGTATTGCCAAGCGATCGCCAAAATATCCAACTACCAGAAATTGAAGGCGCAGTCAAATATACAGACGTTTCCTTCGGTTTCAATCCTGACAATGCCTTACAACTGCTCAATATCAATCTTGAAATTGCCCCTGGTACTTTTGTCGGTATTGTCGGACAAAGTGGTTCCGGTAAAAGTACAATGACAAAATTGTTACCCAGACTCTACGAACCTTTAACAGGGCAAATCCAGATAGATGGCTATGACATTAGAAAAGTAGAGTTAAATTCCCTACGCCGTCAAATAGGGATGGTATTACAAGATACCCTGTTGTTTGAAGGGACAATTCAAGATAACATTGCCCTAATTCGCCCAGAAGCAACTACCGAAGAAATTATTGCAGCTGCCAAAGCTGCTGCTGCTCACGATTTCATCATGGCACTACCCAACGGCTACAACACGATTGTGGGGGAGCGAGGTTCTGCACTTTCCGGTGGACAACGGCAAAGAATCGCGATCGCCCGTACAGTTTTGCAAAATCCACGACTACTGATTTTAGACGAAGCCACCAGCGCCTTAGATTACCAATCAGAACAACAAGTCTGTCGCAATCTGATGGAAGTCTTTGAGGGGCGCACCGTCTTCTTCATCACCCACCGTCTCAACACCGTCAAAAATGCCGATGTCATCATCATCATGGATCGGGGTGCGATCGCTGAACAAGGAACCCATGCTGAACTCATGGCCATGAAAGGACGATATTACTGTCTCTATCAACAACAAGGACAAGAAGAATAGTCAATTGTCATTTGTCATTAGTTATTCTCCTTGTCCCCTTATTCCCTCACTTCCCCACTTTCTACACCTCCTTTACACAGAAAAAACCATGCTTGATCCATCTTTGTTTTTGCTAGCTTGTACAAACTGTTCAGAAGTGTCACCTAATACTCCTGAAACAATTAGTAATTATTGCGAGCAAATTCTTGCAGATCAGACCACAACTCAATCAAACTCTGAATTGGGTAATTGCATTAGTGAACTCGAAGGCACGGAAGTGGCTTTTTCATCACCTAATCAGTCGATCTTGAAATTTGGTAGTCAAGGCACAACTGTTTTTCAACTGCAAACTCAACTGCAAAAATTAGGATATTATCATGGCGCAACTGATGGTAAATTCGGTGTACTTACTCAAGCAGCAGTTATAAAATTTCAGCAAGAGAAACTATTAAACGCTGCTGAGGGTGTTGTTGATACTGCCACTTGGAAGGCACTACAACCATCCCTACCCAAGGTTACGACTACTAAAACTAGCTCTGAAAATGATTTTATCGATCACAGCGATCGCCAAAAAACAACTCAAAAAACAAATCAAAACACAACCCAAAACACAAATCAAAACACAAATTACCATGTAAATTACTTAGAAGCCGCCCCACGTCAAGGATCTATTTTCTTGCCTCTGGGTGGTTTCATGTTTTTACTCACAGCCGGGGGATTAGTATTTATTTGGAAACGTGTGCCAAAATCTCAGCGTGAATGGCAACTGCTTTTGCAGGGAAGTTCAGCAATTTTCAGTTCTGGAATTAGCATACCTCGTGAAACACCTCGTGAAACACCTCGCGAGGTAAATGACTTTGATCAGCCCGTCATCTTAAAACAATCTCGTGTTTGGTCACATGCTATCATTTGGAGCATCGTTGGTGTAACTAGTTTTGCATTTGTCTGGGCTTGTACAGCTAGAATCGACGAATCTGTTCCCGTACAGGGCAAACTTGAACCCAAAGGTTTAGTCAAAGAAATTCAAGCGCCAGTGGGGGGAGTAATCGACAAAATTCATGTCCAGGAAGGGCAAAGAGTCGAAAAAGGCGATCTTTTGGTGAGTTTTGACCCCACAGTTGCTCAAGCAAAATTACGCTCTCTGCAAGAAGTTCGAGCTAGCCTAGTTCGAGAAAACATTTTTTATCGTACCCAGATGCGAACATCGACAGCGAATTCTACAAAAAGAGAATTCCAAATATCGCCAGAGTTAGCATCACTTACAGAAAACCGTGTGGCATTAGTACGAGAAAATGAACTTTATCGTGCAGAATTGCTTGGTAGTGCAGCAATACGTAACCTTAGTTCAGAGTTACGAGAACGTTTTATTAATAGACAAACAGAAAGAGACTCTCGAATTGCAACAGCAAGATTAGACGTAGAACAATTAGCCAAGCAGTTAAATCAAGCGCAAGTCCAATTAACGAGTGCTAGGGGTAGCCTCACAACAAATTTAGAAATAGTCAGCCATTTAAACTCCTTGGTGAAAAAAGGAGCCTTTGCTCGCTTACCTTATTTAGAAAAACAACAAACAGCAGACGCTAGTAAAGCCGAAGTTAACCGCCTTGTGCAAGAAGAACAACGACTACGGTTGGCGATCGCCCAATCACAAAAGAAATTAGAAAATGCGATCGCCTTGTCTAAGGAAGATTTACTCAGCAAAATTGCCGAGAACGACAAGCGCATTGCTGAAATTGATAGTCAACTTACCAAAGTGATGGTCGAAAATAAAAAACGCATCCAAGAACTTAATAGTCAAATTAGCGAAATTTTTTCGACTTTAAAATATCAAGAAATCCGAGCCACAACTAGTGGAATTGTTTTTGATCTCAAGCCTCGTAGTTCTGGTTACGTCTACAACACCAGTGAATCTATTCTCAAAATCGTACCGCCAGAAAATCTTGTTGCCCAAGTTTTTATCACCAATAATGATATTGGCTTTGTCAAAGATGGAATGCCCGTTGATGTGCGAATTGATTCTTTCCCTTACACAGAATTTAGCGATATTCAAGGTGAGGTAGTTCGGATTGGTTCTGATGCTTTACCTCCTGATCAAAACACTCCATATTATCGCTTCCCGGCTGAAATTCGCTTATCCAAACAATCCATCAACATTAACGGTAAGCAAGTACCTCTCCAATCTGGTATGTCTTTGAACGCCAATATTAATGTCCGTAAACGAACTGTAATGAGTATTTTCACAGAAAAATTCTTAGGCAAAATAGAAAGTCTGAAATATACTCGTTAGTTTGTAGTGAGGACTTTAGTCCTCTTTGAGCGCTCAAGCGCTCACTACAAACTTCCATCTTCATACCTGTAAAAATTCAATTTTTGGTAATAACGGATCAGAAACCACAGCCACACCGCCAAAACCCCAACGTTTGAGCAAAGCCTTTAGTTGTGATCCTGGAATAGATTCCACACCAAAACGATTCGCTAATTCTCCAGCGTGCGTGTTGAGATAGCTCAGAGCATCAGAGTGTTCGCGAAACATCAAAAGATAACTCACACCTTCTGGGTTGGGACGGGCTGTCAAATAACGACCGTCAGTTTGTGACCTTACCAAATAATAAATTTCGGAAAACATAATTAAACGTCATTGGTCATTGGTCATTGGTCATTGGTCATTGGTCATTGGTCATTGGTCATT